>JASFMO010000320.1:0-4580 GCA_050117535.1 Gemmatimonadales bacterium
CAGCGCCACCATGTCCACGTTGTAGCGAACCGCATGAATCCAGTGGCCGGCGCCGATCGAGCAGCAGTCACCATCCCCCATCACCGCGAAGACGTGCAATTCCGGGCGCTCGAGCTTGATCCCCGTCGCCACAGGCAAAGCGCGGCCGTGCAAACCATGAAAGCCGTAGGTCTTCATGTAGTGCGGGAAACGGCTCGAACACCCGATTCCGGAGACGAAGACCGTCTGTTCCGGCTTGAGCTGTTCTTCGGTCAGCAGCCGCTGAGCCGACGTGAGGATGCTGTGATCCCCACACCCGGGGCACCAGCGCGCGACGGCGCCCTGATAGTCCTCCATCTCGAAGTGCCGCTCATCTATTACCCCGCTGCCTAGCAGCGAGCATCCGTAGTGCGTCATACGCTAACCCCCAGGGCCAGTCTCTCCTTGATGGCTTTCAGTATGTTACCAGGTCGCAGCGGTTGCCCCGGCACCCGGCTCCAGCAATCCACATCCACCAGCGTCGCCGCCCGCAGCACCAGCGCCAGCTGCGCGTAGCGCCGGTTCTCCTCCGTTATGTACGGGTCGTTGGGATCGTCGCTGTAGTTGATCTCAACCGTCATCACCCGCTCGAAGCGACTGAAGATGTCCTTCAGACCCGGCTGTAATGGAGACAGGAACGTGAGGTGACACGACGAGACCGAAAGCCCCTCGGCCCGCGCCCGATCCACCGCTTCTTCGATCGCACCCCTCGTGCTACCCCAACCGACCACCAGCAGTTCGCCCGAGTCGGCTCCATGCACCTCGGGGCGCTGAAGCGTCGACTGCAGCACGGCAATCTTGCGGCTGCGCATCTGACAGCCACGCTGATGGCTCTCCGGGTCGTACGCCACCTTGCTCCACTCGTTGTGGGCCAAACCCGTCGCCGTGTGCATGCCGCCCGGCTGGCCGGGTTGAATCCGTTGCGCCAGGCCCGTTTGCGGATCCCAATCGTACGCCGGCTTCGTGCTCGGCACCGGCGGCAGGTTCACGGGCGCCTGCTGCCAGCGAGTATCCAATTGTGGACGCGGGAACGGCTGAACGCCCGTCGCCATATTCGCATCGGTCAACACGATCACCACCGTGCGGAATGCTTCGGCGATCCGCCGCGCCGTGACCATGACGTGGAAACATTCTTCGATCGTCGCCGGCGCCACCACCACGTGGGGAGCATCGCCGTGCTGACCGTACATGGCCGTCAACAGATCCGACTGCTCCACCTTGGTGGGCAACCCGGTGCTCGGCCCACCGCGCTGGACGTCCACCACCACCAGCGGAATTTCTAGCATCACGGCCAGTCCGAGAAACTCCTGTTTCAACGACAGACCCGGGCCCGACGTGATCGTGTAGGCGACCTTGCCGGCGTACGACGCGCCGATCGCCACACCCACCGCGGCGATCTCATCCTCGGCCTGGTGTACCACGCCACCGAACTTGTGATACACTTCGCCCAGATAGTGGGACGCCGATGTGGCCGGCGTAATCGGGTACATCGAGCACAGCTCCATCCCGGACGCGATGGCGCCCATGCCGACGGCCTCGTTCCCGTTCATCACTACCTTGGGAACGTCGGACTTGACGGTCGGCACATCGATGCGGAATTCGAGGTTGTTCTCCGCCCACGCATAGCCCGACATCAACAAACTCACGTTCCGCTCGTAGACCTCCTCGCTCTTCTTGCGGAACTGATGCGCGATCTGCGCCTTGATGAGCTCGACGTCGCGATCGTAGATCCACGTCAGCATACCCAAGGCGAACATGTTCTTACCGCGACGCGCGTCGTCGACGATCTTCAGGCACTCCTGCTCCATCGGAACTTCGACGATCCGGTAGTCACCCGAGGAGCGGATCTTCTCCAAACCCTCTCTGTATTCCTGCTGGATCGCCTCGTCCGGGTGCGTCGCCCAGTAGTCCTCCAACAGGACGATCGCGTCGTCCGCCAGCGCATCCAACTCGATCCGGCCCACCAGCACCTGCTCGTTGAACGCCACCACTAGATTCGTGGCATCGCCCCAGTTGGTGATCTCGTCCGTACCGAACCGGACCCGGTTACCACTGCCACCCGCTTTGCTGCGCGGTGGCGGCTGGATCTCCGCCGGGATGATCTCCACCGTCCAGGCGCCGTTGCCCATCTTCGCGCACACCGCTCCAAAGATCTGGCCGCACTTCTGCGCCCCCTCCCCCGAGTCCGAGACGATTTCCACCGTCGTCTCCGGGACCCGAATGATCTCCGGACCGTTCGCCCCGCTCTTGCGAGTCTCCTTCTCCTCCGCAGTGCCCGATTTCGTGGCCACAATAACCTCGGCTGTGTTCTAAGCTCTCCGTCTGACTCCGACCGTCACCGGTGAAGCGCGGCGTATCAACTGTTTGCTCCTGGGCAGACCCCGTCCCCACCCCCCTGTGGCGGGATTCGTGCCACAAATCCGCCTAATATACAGCAGCCGTAACTCACAGCGCTACAACCGCTTCAACACCCGATCCGACTGACGCCCGGCCGTTGAGCCTAACCGAACGTGACATAATGTCCCGGGGCTGGGACTTTGCGTAAGCGATCTAAGTGGTTTACGGGGCTAGAGATCCGTGATGCCGACCCTCACGCCCGCGACAGCCCCCGGCACGTCGGTCAGCAGGCGGCTCGAGGCCTTCAACGAACGCCGAACACCCAACGCGACCTCAATCGGCCCGCTCGTAAACCGACACGTGCGAGGCGCTGGATGCGGTGAACGGTTCGCGGCGCCACCCGCCCCAACGCTCGCGCAGCCTCAGGCCGGCGATGCGCGCCATCAGGTCCAGTTCAGACGGGTAGGCGTAGCGGATCTTGAGTGGATAGAACTGGAACCCGCGCTCCGAGATGACGACGTGCCGGCTCTCGACCCTCTGGTGCAAGCGGTCGTGTTTCGAGGTTTCGATGCGAACACCATTGGGTGTGAAATCCTCGAGCCCGATTCGCTGACCGCGGTCGAAACGACTCAGGTCGGGGACGAACGCCTCGATGACGAAGGCGCCACCCTTGGCGAGTTTGCCGGCGACGTTCTCGAAGCAGCGTAGCTGATCCTCTTGCGTTAGAAGGCAGAAGATCGTGTTGAATGGGATGCAGATGAGCGAGTAGAGGCCGTCGATGTCCACGTCGGCGAAATCTCCTACGGTGACCGGGATGCCATCGCCATCGGGCTTGGCGCGGAGCTTGGCGACCATCGCCGGCGACGCCTCAATGCCGTGCACCTCGATACCGCGCCGCACCAGCGGCAATGCGACCCGCCCGGTGCCGATCCCCAACTCCAGCACGGGCCCCGATCCCGCGACCTCGGCGAGGAACTGGACGGCGCCCTCGGCATCGAGGCTCGTGTACCACTGATCGTACATCTCGGCTATTCGGTCACCGTACGTGGCGGCATCGTATCCGCTCATCGACTCCTCCTCGCAGCGCTCCAGCCGGGCGGCCGGATTTGACAACGAACCATGCCGATGCGATCGGTCCGCCGTTTCAACCGCCAATATTCGACGGCCAGCGATCGAGCCACAAGTTCCGATCAACACTCGATCTCCGATGTTCGAAATTGGACATTCGGCATTCGATATTCGACATTCGATACAGGACTTCGATATTCGACATTCGACATTCGACATTCGATATTCGAGGAGGCGCAACCGTCGGTGAGGACGCTGGAGGAAATTCTCGACGCGCGGGCCCGCCCGGGCGAACTGTACGAGCGCTTGGATGACGCGAACAACATCCGCTGCTTTGCCTGCGGTCTGCGCTGTTTGATTCGCGAGGGACGGCGTGGCGTATGCCGCGTACGCTTCAACGATGGCGGTGTCCTGAGAGTACCGTGGAACTACGTCGCCGCGCTCCAGGTCGACCCCACCGAGAAGAAACCGCTGTTCCACGTCCTGCCCGGCTCCCAATCGGTGACCTTCGGCATGCTGGGCTGCGACCTGCACTGCGACTACTGCCAGAACTGGATCACCTCGCAGGCTTTGCGCGATGAGGTGGCCGGCATCGGGCCCACCGACGTTTCCGCCGCCGAGATCGTTCAGCTGGGCCTACAGCGCGGTGCGCGATTGGTCGTCTCCTCCTACAACGAGCCGCTCATTACCTCGGAATGGGCGGTCGAGGTCTTCGGGCACGCCAAGCAGCACGGCCTGCACACCGCCTTCGTCTCGAACGGCAACGCCACTCCCGAGGCGCTGGACTATCTGAGGCCGTGGCTCGACGTCTTCAAGATCGATCTCAAGACGATGAGCGACCGCCAGTATCGAAAGCTGGGCGGCGTGCTGAGCCACATCCTCGACGCGATCCGCCTGGCGGCCGATCGAGGCTTCTGGGTCGAGGTGGTGACGCTGGTGGTCCCCGGGTTCAACGATTCCGACGACGAGCTGCGTGATGCCGCCGAATTCATCGCCTCCGTCTCCACGCACATCCCCTGGCACGTCATCGCCTTTCGCAAGAGCTACAAGAAAGTCGATTCGGCGGACACGAGACCGCAGGACCTGTAGCGCGCCGCAACGATCGGACGCGAGGCCGGGCTCGAGTTCGTCTACGCCGGAAACTTGCCCGGCAGAGT
>JASFMO010000321.1:0-4577 GCA_050117535.1 Gemmatimonadales bacterium
CGAATGTCGGCCCGCGGAACACCGCGCGCCTCCAGGTCGTCGGCCGTCGATTCGGAGATCGCCTGGAAAGGAACACCTGCGTAAACGAACGGTACCGGCCTTTCGGCAACCCAGACGGCGCTGGCGAACGGCAGCGAGGCCTCGCTGAACGCGGTGGCGCCGAAGAGGTGCGGTATCAGTGCCACCACCGGCATTCTCAACCAGAGCGGGCTGAACAGCGGAATCTTGTTGATATCCTCCACCCCGAGGTCGAAGTCCTCGCTGCGCAGGTACCGCCTGTAATATGGCATCGCGAGGAGCGCGAAACTATGCCGACCACCCACGCGGTGGATGGCCATGCCATCCACAGTCTCGCGGGCGGCGGCGCCGGGCCACCCCGAGCAGAGCAGCGTGACACGGTGGCCGCGGCGGCCGAGCCGGCCAAAAATCTCATGCAGATGCACCTCGGCACCGCCCGCCTGCGGGTTCTTGATATCCTGCCAGTTGATGACGAGAAGATTCAGGCCGCCCGCTGTCATCGGGCGTCGGAACGGCGTTTGGGTTCCAATTCGTGCAGCAACGCGTCGAGAACGCCATTGACGAACCGCCGGCTCTCTTCGGTCCCGAACCACTCGGCCAGCCGAATGGCCTCCTGCACCGAGACGCGCAAGGGGACATCGTCGATATGGAGCATCTCGACGGCGGCGATGCGGAGGATGTTGCGATCGACAGCCGCCATCCGCGACAGACGCCAGTTGGTGGCGTGCACCTCGAGGCGGGCGTCGACTTTGAAGCCGTCCTCCTCGATAGCGTCCAGCAAACGTGTAGCGTACCGCCGTACCTCGGGATCGGGCGACGGCGCCTCCTCCATCACCAGTTCCCGCTCTACGACCCGCAGCGGTTCGTCGCCGCCGCGCAGTTCCCAAGCGTATAGGACCTGCAACGCCCGGGCTCTGGCTTTAGTCCGACTCCCCATCCAGTTGGTCGAGCAGGTCGGCCATCTCGATCGCGGCGAGCACCGCCTTCCAACCGTGGTTTCCGGCCTTGCTGCCCGCGCGCTCGAGCGCCTGCTCCATCGTGTCGGCCGTGAGCAGGCCAAACGACACATAGGTGTCGGTGTGCGTCGCGACATTCGCCAGACGCGAGCTCGCGGCGCTGGCCAAGTAATCGAAATGCGGCGTCGCACCGCGGATTAGCGCGCCCAACGCTACGATGGCCGAGTAGCGGTCACCGCGCGCCAGGCGAGCCACCAACGGCGCCAACTCCCACGCGCCCGGCACCCAGTAGACGTCAATCTGATCGTCGTCGGCCCCGTGCTGCCGCAAACAGTCGACGGCGCCCGCCAATAGCTGCCGCGTCACCAGCTCGTTCGTGCGGCCCACCACGAGCGCGAAGCGGCGGTCCTGCGTCTGAAAACGACCGTATATCTCTCGCATAAACCCTAACTCGCCACGATCTTGTCGACCGGGATCATATGACCCAGCTTGTCTCGTTTCACTTTCAGATAACTCTCGTTGTGGCGGTTCGGCGTGACCGTGACCGGAATCTGCTCCGTCACGCTCAGGCCGTAACCCTGCAAGCCAATGATCTTCTTCGGGTTGTTGGTCATCAACCGCATCGACTTGATGCCAAGGTCGAGCAGCACCTGGACCCCGATCCCATAGTCCCGCAAGTCCGCCGGGAAGCCCAGCTTCTCGTTCGCCTCGACCGTGTCCATCCCGCTCTCTTGTAGCTGATAGGCTCGGATCTTGTTCAACAGTCCGATACCCCGCCCCTCCTGCTTCATGTAGACCACCACGCCCTCGCCCTCACGCTCGATCTGCCGCAGACTGGCGTGCAATTGCTGACCGCAGTCGCAGCGCTGCGAGTGAAAGACGTCGCCCGTCAAACACTCCGAGTGCATCCGCACCAGCACCCCTTGCTTGTCCTGAACATCGCCCTTGACCAGAGCGACATGCTCGCGGCGATCGACATCGTTCCGATACGCGATGACGCGAAACTCGCCGAACTCCGTCGGTAGCCTCGCCTCGGCAACCCGGTGCACCAGCCGCTCGGTCTTCAGGCGGTGCGAGATGATCTGCGCCACCGTCACGAACTTCAGGCCGTAACTCTTGGCGAAGGCTTCCAACTCGGGCCGCCGCGCCATCGTCCCGTCTTCGTTCAGGATCTCGCAAATCACACCGGCCGGCGCGAGTCCCGCCATGCGAGCCAAGTCCACCGAAGCCTCTGTCTGGCCGACCCGCTGCAACACTCCGCCCGGCCTGGCCCTGAGCGGGAACACGTGACCGGGTCGACGCAGGTCCTCCGGGCGTGTCTCGGGGTCGACCGCCACCCGGATCGTCTGCGCGCGGTCCCAGGCGCTGATCCCCGTCGTCACCCCGTGACGCTCGGCAGCATCGATCGAGACAAGGAAAGCGGTGCCCAGCGAGTCCGTCGACTGATCCCCCATCGCCGTCAGCACCAGCTCTTCGGCTCGCTCAGGCGTCAGCGTGAGGCAGATCAGGCCGCGCCCGTGCGTCGCCATGAAGTTGATGGTCTCCGGCGTGATCCGTTCGGCTGCACAGACCAGGTCGCCCTCGTTCTCGCGGTCCTCGTCGTCCGCCACGATGACCATTTCGCCACGGCGAATCGCCTCTACCGCTTCCTCCACGGTATCGAATTCTATTTCGCTCATTTCATCATCCGGCTGGATGCGCAGCCCCATCCCCCTACTCACCACCGTAACCCCACTCGGAGAGCTGCGCTTGTAGGTCGCTCGGATCGGTCCCCCGTCCCGCCTGGCCCAGCGCTCGAGCGACATACTTCCCGATCATGTCCCCCTCGAGATTCACCCGCGATCCCGGGGTCAGGCGCGCGAGGCTCGTATGTTCATAAGTATAGGGTATCAAGGCCACTTCCGCATTCCCAGGCTCGGGCAAGTCGTTGACCGTCAACGAGACCCCATCGACCGCGATCGAACCGTGAAGAATGACGAACGGCTCGACCGTGTCTGGCAGCGTAAAACGCAGTCGCCACATGTCACCCTGCCGCTTCAGCGACGTCACAGCACCGACGCCGTCAACGTGGCCCTGCACGAAGTGCCCACCGAAGCGCTGGCCGGCGGCGATCGACCGCTCGAGATTCACCTTTCGGCCGCGTCGGAACTCGCCAAAGGTCGTCCGCGATAACGTGGTGGCGATCGTCTGTACCCGGAACGAACCGCGCCCGAGCTCGACGACCGTCTGACAGGCGCCGTCGATGTTGATGCTGTCGCTGACCTTCAGATCCTCCAGAACCGTCTCGGCCGCGATGACCAACTCACGCCCACCGCCCTTGTCGCCGACCGACTCTACGATCCCAACTTCTTCAACTATGCCACTAAACATCTTCATCCGCCCCTGCTGCCGCCGCCGGATCCAAAACGAGCAGCGTGTCAGACCCGAACTCCTGCCGCTCGACCAACCGCCATTCGGCCGCTGCCTGCCGCCGCTCCCCCTGAAACGCGGCCACGCCCGGATCGCCGAACACTCGCGGCGCCACAAAGGCGTACAGACGGTCCACGTACCCCGAAGCCAGCCAGGCCGAGCCCAAGCTTCCGCCGCCCTCGCACAAGACCGACCTGATGTTTCTCTCCCAAAGCGAGGCAAGAACCATACCCAGATCGAGACCGGGACGATCTGCGTATCTCTCTACAGCGATTACGTTTACACCGCTCGCTTCAAGCCGCGCCGCACGTTCCGGCGAAGCGTCCGGGGCACCAAAGACCCAAACGGGGACATCCCGGGCGCTTCGCGCCAGCCGCGACTCGGGAGACAGGCTTAGCCCCGAGTCCAGCACAGCACGTACTGGTGCCCGCCGGGGTGCCGACCACTCGCGGACCGTCAGTTGCGGATCGTCGACCCGCGCGGTGCCGATGCCGACCATCACGACATCGTGACCGGCCCGCAGGCGATGGGCCTCCCGAACGGCCTCGGCACCGGTTACCCGAGACGAGCGACCGGGAGCCTCCGACAATTTCGCGTCGAGCGTGAGGGCGTATTTCAGAGCCAGAAAGGGTCGCTGATGACGAAATGTATGGAAGTGGATCGCGTTCAGATCTTCGGCTTCCGACTCGCAGACGCCCCGCCGCACTTCGACGCCCTGCCCGACCAGCCACTCCACGCCGCCGGCCGCCTCCGGGTTCACCTCGGACGCCGCGCACACCACCCGCGCGATCCCCGCTCGCTTGATCTCTTGGCTGCACGGCCCCGTCTTGCCCTGGTGATGACACGGCTCGAGCGAGACGTATAGTGTGGCTCCCCGCGCCTTCGACCCCGCCGCCTTCAACGCCATTACCTCGGCGTGGGCCCCTCCCCACTCATCGTGGTAGCCCTCACCCACGACGGCACCGTCGCGTACTACGACCGCCCCAACCATCGGGTTCGGAGCGACCCGACCCCAGCCGCGCTTGGCCAACGCCAGGGCTCTTCGCATGGCGCGGACATCGAGATCCGCGGTCACAGAGACACCCTCATTCCAATGGCGGAGAAGAAGTTACCGGACGTGACCTCATCTCCTCTCGATGTCGTGTATCGACCCTCCTCCTGCCAGCCCAGTTCGGCGGCGATGTTGAGGAAAAG
>JASFMO010000322.1:0-4575 GCA_050117535.1 Gemmatimonadales bacterium
CAATTGACCGACGTACGTCGCGGACGCGCCCATCAAAAGGAAGATCAGCGTGAAGCCCGCGACGAAAAGCAGCGAGTGCAGCAGCGTGACCCGCTTCACGCGCTCTCCTCCCGTCTCGAGTTCCTCCACGCCCAGCCCCGTGATGAACGAAACGTAGGAGGGGACCAACGGCAGGACGCAGGGACTGAGAAAGGAGAGCACCCCCGCGAGGAACGCGACCAGAATACCTACAGAGGCTCCACTATCCATTGCCGGTTCCGGCTTGCCAATATCCGATCATCTTGTATACCAGCTTGGCCACCAAAAAGTCGGGCGCCACCAACCCTGGGACTGGCGCCAACTCGACCACATCGGCGGCGACGATGTTTTTCTCCGCATACACCCTGCGTAGCAACGCCATGGCCTGGGCCCAGGTTCCCCCGCCAGGCTCCGGTGTGCCCGTCGATGGAACGTAGGCCGGATCGAAGAAGTCGACATCGAAACTGATGTAGACGTTGTCGGATGACAGGCCGGCGATAGCCCGATCGATCCAATCGGCGCTTCCCAACTCCTCGCCATAGATCATGGTCAGCCCCAACTTGTCGATCAGGACCCGCTCCTCTGCGTCGATGGCCCGGATGCCGACACCCACCGGTCGGACCCGGTCCACCACCCGGCGCATGACGCAGGCGTGGCTCCACTCGGTGCCGTGGAAGCTCTCCCGTAAATCGGCGTGCGCATCGAACTGGAGAATCGACAGATCGTCACCCAGCCGGTCGGCCCAATAGAGCACCGGCGCCTGTGTGATCGTGTGCTCGCCGCCCAGCGTGATGACGAAGTGGCCCCGCTGGCAGACTTCCGCGTACCGCTCGCTCAGTTGTCGGAGTGCAGCCTCTGGCCCTTCCGCCGTGAGCTGCAACGGCACGTACGTGTGCACGCCCGCGCGATACGGCTCGCTATTCAACTCGTGGTCGTAGAGCTCGACATGGCGCGACGCCGCGAGAATCGCCTCGGGCCCTCGGCGCGCACCCTCCACATAGCTGGTCGTCCCCTCGTAAGGAACCGGTAGCAGGGCAACGCGCGCGCGGTCCAGAGCGGTGTGTTCTTCCCCCAGACCGAGGAAGCTGAACGGGTCTTCCCAAGAGTAGTCGGACACGACGTCAGTCAGGGCAGGAGCACGGCCGCGGTCACCACGCTGACCCAGCGGCCGTCATCCGGCCCTTCCGCCGTCTTGGTAATGTTCGTCGTCTTGACGATCTTACCCGAGAGCTCCCACTGCATGCGCCGCTCGTTCCAGGCCTCTTCGGGGTTGAACGGCACGTCCAGAATGGTGGCGAGCATCGTGGCGGCGAGATCCTCCGCATAGTCGCCGGCCGTCTGCTCGTTCTGGCCGTAGGCGTGATGCTCCGACAGATAGCCAAATTGCTCGGGGTCTTTGGGGATGGCGACGCCTATGCTAGCGGCGATGAGGCGGCTCGGCTCGTTGGTGTCGAGACGCGAGAGGACAGCAAAGGTTACTTGCCCCGGCGTCAACTGCTCGATCCCCGCTTCCCGCTCGATCAGCTCGCAGTGCGGCGGAAAGATCGACGACACATTCACCAGGTTGTAGCGGGCTATGCGCGCGTCCCTGAGCGCCATCTCGAACGAGGTCAACCGCTCGCGATGCATTCCTACCCCAGCCGTCAGGAATATCTTCTTCGGGACGAAGAGACTCGAAGCTTTCACCGGGCCACCCTCATAGAAAGACGCGGCCCCACGCAATGCGGAGCCGCGTGTTCTTGATGCCCCCGAGCGCAACGCGGAGACGACATGACTCGGACCGGCCCTGCCAACTACTCTATTAGTGCCGGCAGTTCGGACAGTACCCTATCAACTCCATGCGATAATCGATGATCTCGAATCCGTCGTCGCTTCGGAGTCCCTGGATCATCTCAGAGTCGTGCGCGCCCACAACATCACGCACCATGCCGCACTTCAGGCAACGGACGTGGTCGTGGTCATCGGTGCGACCGTCGTAGCGAGCCGGGCCGCCGCCCAGCGTCAACTTGCGGGCCACGCCAGCCTCGACGAAGGCCTCCAATGCCTTATACACGGTCGCCAGACTGATATCGGGCAACACCTCACGAACCTGCGTGAAGATTTCGTCAGCCGTCGGGTGCGTCGTCACGCTGCGCAGGTAGCGATATATCGCCGCCCGTTGCGCCGTATGGCGGTGACCCGAAGCCTCGAGCGCCGACTTCAGCCTTTCCTCTTTACCACCTTCTGCCGCGATCAACATGTCCACCGCTATTGTTATTAGGTGGGGCTAGCCACCGGAGACGGACGTCTCATTAATAGTACTAAAAGTTATTGTCTTGAGGTGCTGGCTGTCAACTTGAAGCGCCGCGCTGATCGCATCGCCGTTACCGTTACCGTGGCCATTGCCGTTGCCGTTTCCGTTGGCGAATCGATCCACGGCTTGCCGCCAGGCTTCGTCCTGGCCACCGACCTCGATAACCTCCGGGATGCCAGCCTCAGACAGGCGCTGCAGCAGGCGTTCCGGCATGCCTGCTACCCACTGGTGCGGGGCTGTGCCGTGCTCGCGCAGACGCTGCACCCACTCGTACTCTTCGCCGCCGCCATCGGACGGCTGCGCATCGACCTGGGCCGTCACGATCCGGCGACGCTCGGCGCCTCCGTCGTAACACACCAACACCAGGAACTCGCAGGCCGTATCCCGATCCGGCAGCGGTGGGAAAACCCACAGCTCATCGATCGTCGATGTCGGGATGTTGTCGGCGATGGCTTGGAGTCGAAGGTCCAGCGGAAGAGCCCGATCTGGCCGAGACGATCCGCCCACCCGGTTCAGGAGCATACGGCGCCTGGAACCATTGTTGCGTCCATATTTTGTGTGCCCGCGCACAGCCTCCACCTCCCTCACCCAGCGTCACAGGCTGATGTACGGATGAATACAGAGATAATACGGCGGATCCGGCCGCCGCTCAAGTGTTTGCTGACCGGAGGTCGCTCAGGCTGGCCCGGGCCGCGGCGAGCACGGGCTCAACAACGTCGGCCAGAGCCCCTGTCAGAGTGGCGCCGGCCGCCTTTTCGTGACCTCCTCCTCCGAACGATCTCGCGAGCGTCGCGACATTGGCCGGGCCAGTGGAGCGAAACGATATCTTGACCCCGCCTTCCGCCAACTCCCTAAATAGGATCGCGATCTCGGTCCCGGCGAGGTTGCGCAGATGTTCGATCACGCCCTCGTACTCGTCGAGGGCCCCCAGACGCCGCGCCGTCTCGGAGTCCACGGCCGCCCAAGTGAGCCCCAACTCGCTTTCATGCCTCACCGACGACAGAGCCGCTTGCAGCGTCGCGAGCTCAACCGGGCTGAGCGTGGCGAACAGCGGCCGATACAGGGCCTCCGGATCGGCGCCGGCCTCGATCAGCGCAGCCGCCAGGCGATGCGCATGGGGCGTCGTATTCGAGTAGCGGAACGAGCCGGTGTCCGTGACGAGACCGACGTAAAGAGCGCGGGCCGTCCGCGTGTCGATATCCCTTCCCGTGAGGGCGAGCACGTCGAAGACTAGCTCCGCCGTCGCCGCAGCGGTGGGATCGATCAGGGCGACAGCCGCTTCAATGTGCTGGTTGGCCACCGCGTGGTGGTCGATGACCACTGTGCGGTCCGGTTTGAAGGCCGGCGCGAAGTCGCCCAAGCGGCCTGGCTCGGACGCATCGACCACCAACTGCACATCGGCCAGGCGCAGGACCTCCAGACCCGTCTCATCGGGCTCCCACAATCGGGAGCCTTCCGGGAGAAGAAAACGATAGCGGTCGGGGAAAGGGCTGGCCGCCATGAGCCGGACCTCGGTTCCGGCAGCACCGAAGTGTTGAGCGATGGCGCAGGCGGAGCCCCAGCCATCGCCGTCACCCCCCAGATGCGTGGTGACGGCGATCGAACGGGCCGCTCTCAGCCTCTCTGCGACGGACCGGGCCGGCTCGAGCCGGTGTGGGAGTATCTCCAACGGCTTCCCTCGACCCCCTGGCCGATCGACTTCTACCTCGTCTGCCCCTTGAGCCGCCGGTGAACCTCCCGGTTCTCAACCCACGGCCTGCGCTCGAAGTAGCTGCGCGTCAGTTGCACGACTTTGCCCGAGAGCAGGAGGAGCGCGAGCAGGTTGGGAAGGATGACGATTCCCAAGAAGACATCACCCAGCGTCCAGACCACGGCCAGCGTCAGGATCGATCCGACGAAGTGCATGGTAACGAACGCGAACTTGTAAGGCAGCACGGCCCTATGCCCGAACAGATAGTTCGCGCAGCGGTCTCCGTAGTAGCTCCACGAAATCGCCGTGGAAATCGCGAAGAGGAAGACGCTGAGCAGCACGATGTACTTACCCCAGTTGCCCGGCAAGCCGCGTTCGAAGGCATACATCGTCAGCGGCGCGCCGCTCTCCGCCGCTGCAGCATAAAGCGACGGATAGCTGGAACCGTCATCAGCGATGGCAACCTGGCGCTCCGAGTACACCGTCCCGGTGAATAACTCGGTTTGCTCGGGGTCGGTGAAGAGCGGCTCGACGGCCACTTCGTGCCAGGCCACCTGAATCGTCCCCGCTCCCG
>JASFMO010000323.1:0-4573 GCA_050117535.1 Gemmatimonadales bacterium
TGACCCTGGTGGCGCCGGTCACCGCCCAGGTGCCGGAACTGAGCGTCGAGCGCATCTACGCGTCCTCGGATTTCGAGGCCGAGCAGGTCCAGCTCGAGTGGATGAGCGACGGCCGCCACTACACGACCGTCGAGCGCGACGCGATGGCGCGCACCGATCTGTACCGGGTGGATATCCGCTCGGGCGAGCGGGAGCGGCTGGTCCGGGGGGCGGATCTGGTGCCGGCGGGCGGTGGCGACCCGATCCGAATCGAGGACTACACGTTCTCGGCCGACGGAACGAAGCTGCTGATCGCGACGGGCATCGAGCGGATCTGGCGCCGCAGCCGTCAGGCCTACTTCCACGTCTGGGACCTGGAGGCGAAGAAGCTGACACCGATCAGCACCCGGCCCGGCCGCCAGATGTACGCCAAGCTTTCGCCCGACGGCGGCCGCGTGGCTTTCGTTCGCGACAACGACCTCTGGGTGACCGACCTGTCCAGCGGCGCCGAGCGCGCTCTGACCGAAGACGGGAGCGAAGACATCATCAACGGTGCCGCCGACTGGGTCTACGAGGAAGAGCTGTCGTTGGCCGACGCGTTCCGCTGGAGCCCGGATGGGCGGCGGATCGCCTTCTGGCGATTCGATCAGAGCGCCATTCCGCCCTTCTACCTGATCGACGAGATGACGCTCTACCCGCAACTGAAGCCGGTGCGCTATCCCAAGGCGGGCACCGCCAACTCGAAGGTGCGGCTGGGCGTGGTCGATGTCGCGGCCGGCGCGACGCGCTGGATCGAGCCCGGCCCGACGGATGAAGAGTTCTACATCGCGCGCATGGACTTCGCAAACTCGTCGGACGAGATCTGGTTCCGCCGGCTGAACCGCCACCAGAACCGCATGGACCTGTACCTGGCGGATGTGCGAACGGGCCGATCGAAGATCATCATGTCCGACACCGACGACGCCTGGATCGACATCGACACCGGCGATCTGATCTGGATCGAAAACGGCGAAAAGTTCGTCTACCTGAGCGAGCGGGACGGGTACGGTCAGCTGTTCCTGTTCGAGCGCGATGGTACCTTGGTCCGCAAGCTGACGGCCGGCGGCTGGGACGTGCTGGGCACGTACGGTGTGGACGAGCGACGCGACGTCGTTTACTTCACCGGCGCCGGCGACGGACCGCTGGTCCGCCCCCTCTACGTCGTGGGACTCGACGGCGAAGGCTTCCGGCGCATCTCCGGCGCGACGGGGACGCACCGCGTCGACTTCGACCCCACGTTCACCTATTACGTCGACACCTACTCGCAGGCCGGCGTGCCGCCGGTCCAGACGATTCGTCGTGCCGACGGCGAGGCCGTCCGCACGCTGGCCGACAACGCCGAATTGGGCCGGACGCTGGGTGCGTTGGAGCTGTCGCGACCCGAGTTTCTCACGGTACCGGTCAAAGGCGGCGTCGAACTCAACGCCTGGCTGATCAAGCCGCCCGACTTCGATGCGGCGAAGACGTACCCGCTATTGATGTACGTCTACGGCGGCCCCGGCTCGCAGACCGTCACCGATGGTTGGGGCGGCGACCGCTACCTGTGGCATCAACTCCTGGCCCAGACGGGCTACCTGGTGGCGAGCGTGGACAACCGCGGGACCGGCGCCCGGGGCGTCGCGTTCAAGAAGGTCACCTACCTAAACCTCGGCAAATACGAATCGGCCGACCAGATCGCTGCGGCGCGCTACTTCGGCAGCCTCCCCTACGTGGACGCCGGCCGCATCGGCATCTGGGGCTGGAGCTACGGCGGCTACATGTCGTCGCTGTCCATGTTCAAGGGCGAGGGCGTCTTCAAGACCGCGATCGCCGTGGCGCCCGTCACCGACTGGCGGCTGTACGACACGATCTACACCGAGCGCTACATGCGCACGCCGCAGGAGAACCCCGATGGCTACAAACAGGGGGCCCCGCAGGCCTACGCCGATCGACTGCAGGGGCACTTCCTGCTCGTGCACGGCACCGGCGACGACAACGTGCACCCGCAGAACTCGTATCAGCTGGTCGAGCGGTTGGAGGAGGCCAACAAGCAGTTCCACTTCCGGATCTACCCAAACAAAGCACACGGAATCCGGGGAGAGACAACGCGCAGGAACCTGTTCGAGTTCCTGACGCGCTTCGTGGTAGGGCACCTCTAGATTTGCTGGCGAGTCGAGGCTGCGGGGGTGCCGCCGGAGCGTAACTCGCGAGCGCCCCGGTCCGTCAGCCGGCCCTTGCAGTCGGCGCGGCGCGAGCGGTGAAGCGAGGCGGTGCACCCCGCACCCTCCGCGTGGGGCCTAGGCAATCCGAAGGCGACCCGAGACAAGAGCGCGATCGGAACTCCATATTCGTGCGCGACTAGATGGCGAAGGTGATGATCGCGCGCAGCGAGCGGTAGCTCACGTCAGCCCGCGTCGGAGGGTCGACAGGATCGTCTCCCGGTAGAGTCTCGACGACGTCGTTTCCGGACCGCTCGCCCCAGCCAAACGCGAGCCCCAGGGTCAGGTCCGCCGTTCCGATCCGGAAGGCGCCGCCGGCCGTCACGTAGTAGATGTTCCACGTCGCAGCCGAGATGTCGCTCGACTGCTCGGGCTTTCGTGCCGAGTAGTCGGTTCGGAAGCTGAGGTACCCCGTGAGTTGCGACTGGAAATCGTGCTGCAGGCCCACAGCGAAGTTCACCACCGGGTCGAGCGCCTGCGTGAGCCGCAGCGAGATCGTGTCACCGGTCGTCTGCCCGACGAAATCTTGCGGATCGAGCACATTGTACTCGTCCACCCGAGCGAACCACTCGCCCGTGACATGGAGCGTTGTCGCGCCCCACCGCCGGGCGCTGCCCAACGCGATCGACAAGGGAGACTGGTAGTCGGGGCTCAGCCCCTCCTGGTAGTCCGCCACGAACACCGTGTCGAGCGCCGCTAAGGTGTTGTTGAACAGCACGCGGCCATCTCCGAGCAACCCCAGGCCCGGCGTCGTCACGGTCATCCCCAAGCTGTTGCCCAGCCAGTCAAAGGTAACGCCGGCTTTGGCCAGCACGCGGAACTGCCAGTAGCTGTAGGCGCTCTGGTTCTGGCTGAACGCCAACCCGGCCAGATCCTCCAGAATCTGGACCTGAACGCGGTTCGATCCCTTCTGACTCCGGTACGCGCCAAACAGGCTGACGCCGAAACCCACCTTGGCGCCAAGCGGGAAGGACCAGGATAGTCCCCCCCACGACTCGTTCAGCTCGCGGATCACGTCGGCTTCGGTGAAGAAGTCTCCCGACAGCGTCTCATCGAGGTCCTCCAGTCGTCCCACCGCCGCACCGCTCAGCTGCGCCTTGAACAGGTAGCGGGTGAACAACGAGTAGGCGAGGACATGGTTGCGCAGGAAGCGGAAGGGCAAGATCCCGGCGACGTAGCCCGGGGCCACGTCGAGGCGCAGGTGGTTCAGGCTCACGTCGACGCCGACGTCCGGGTCGTAGGTAATATCGCTCAACTCGAACACCTTCTGCGTCGAGATGATGTCCGGCTCCTCGATCAACGTCAGCGCCCCGGGATTGTAGAAGGCGGCGCCCAGATCGACCACACTGCCCACCACCGCGCCGGAGAGCAGGTTGGCGCGCGTGCCGAACTGGTACGTCCAGTAGTGCGCGTCCTGGGCAAGCGCATCGCCACTCGCCAGCATGACGAGCAGGAGGGGTACTGCGCAGCGCCGTAACAAGCGACCTCCGTTCGCCGCATCCGTGGAACCGCGGGAATCCGAGCTAAGAACGGCTACGAATCTCAGGTTGTCACCGCTCTCAGTCAACCGATTGACCTGGCGCTCAGCCCGACACCTCGGCGATGCCGATCACGCCGCAGGCGACGCGTGGGCCCGCGCTGCCCGTCGGCTGCGACGTCAGGTCGTCCTCGCCGGCGTGCACGATCACCGCCCGACCGATGATCGAGTGTGTTCCCGAGAGCGAGATCACGCCGTCGGTTCGCTCGTAGTGCGCCATGCCGGTATCGTCCGCCGTCAGGTTACCCAAATCACCCACGTGGCGCTCCGCATCCGAGGGCGCCGCGTGCGGCATGCCCTCCGGATTGAAGTGACCGCCGGCCGATGTGCCGTCGGGCGCTGTGCAGTCGCCCAATTCGTGGACGTGGAAGCCGTGCTGGCCCGCCGCGAGACCTTCGATGTCGGCCACGATCTCGATTCCCGACTCCCGGAGGGTGAAAGTCACGCGGCCGCGGACCTCGTAGCCTTGGGTGGGGTGGAGCACCGCCACGGCTCGCGTCACCATTGGCTTCGGTTCGCCCATGCCCTCCGCCATCTCCTCCGCCGTCTCGGGCCGCGGCGCGCAACTTAGGCTTGCCGCCAACGCCAGAACCAGCGCGCCCAAAGTCTCCAGCTTCCGTATCGTCATCAGGCTTTCCCTCCCGATTCTATGTCTCTCGCTCGTATGTTCCATCGCGTCAAACACGATGGACTTTCTCGCTCCAGCTCCTGCTGGTCCTGCTGATCGTGATCGTCATCGCGAGGCAACGTAAACACACGATGGTGCTCACCCGCAGTATTCCGACCGTGGGTTCAGCCTACCGAACGCGCAGCCGCAGCT
>JASFMO010000324.1:0-4571 GCA_050117535.1 Gemmatimonadales bacterium
ACCGAACACGAACTGCGCGCCGACCCAGACCAACACCAGCGTGACGATGCTCCCCAGTACCTCCGACAGGGGTGTACTGAGGAGGGAGATCTGTTCGGCATGTATGACGTGCTTGTACGATAACCTGTTGGTGTCGGCGAAACGGTTGCGCTCATAATCCTCGGCGCGGTAGGCTTTGACAAGCCGAGCACCCGACGATGTCTCCTGCAGCATGCTTGTCAACTCACCGACGGCATCGAAGGCGGCTCGAAACCCGTGCCTGAGCCGCCAGAGCATCGGCTTGAGGAAGCCGAGGAACAGCGGAGCCACGACCAGAGCAATTAGCGTCAGCTGCCAAGAGATCAAGACCAATGCCGTGATGAACGCTATGAGCGAGACGAGATGCCGCAGCATGTCCGAGATCACGATGGCAATGATCTGCTTGGTCTGCGTCGTGTCAGAGAAGACACGCGAAATGAGCTGGCCGGTTTTGTAGCGATCGAAGAAGCCCAGCGGCAGTTTCTGAATATGCCCGTACAACTCGTTCCGGAGATCCCGGACTACTCCCTCGCGGATTCTTACCCCTAGGTTCGCGGCCGCGTAGTAGAACACATTCTTCAGAAGCAGGCCGACCAACACGATGATGACCACATTTCGCAGCGCGACGCTGGGATCGTTTGGGTCGAGGAGCCAACCGATTGTCGCCCCCAGGAAACGCTCGATGAGGCTGCCGGCCGCCCCGACCATCCCCGGTTCGCCGAACAACGATCGGAGAAAGGGGATGAGCAGGATCATCGTGAAGCCATCCAAGACCGAGCCTATGGCCAACGCGACGACGCTGGCGGTGAAGAGAAGCCGGTAAGGTCTCAGGTAGCGCAGTAATCGCAGGTAGACTTTCAACGGGTGTCACCGCGGGGTTTGAGGAGGGCGACAGGCAGAATCATCTCGTCTGGACTGATCCCGCCGTGCAGAAAGCTATCGCGATATCGAGACTGATACTCCCTCAACTTGGTCGGATAGACGAAGAAGAAATCCTCACGGGCAAACAAGTAATTGGTCTTTAGTCCGCCAAGCGGCAGGCGGATGCTCGAGCCATCCTCTACTGAAAAAACGTCCGCGCGCGTCTCGGCCCTGAGGTCGTCACCGTACTTGTATCTCAAACTCAACGTCGCATCTCGCTTTGCATAAACCGTCGTCGGCCGATGACAATGAACGGATCCGTGATCCGTCGTCAACACAACCCTGACGCCACGTGAGCGCAGCAACTTCAACGCTCTACGCAAGCTTGACCCTTCGTACCAAGCCACCGTCAGCCTGCGCAACGCCTCCGCGTCCCGCGCCATCTCGAATAGCAACTGTGATTCACCCCGACCATGCGTCAGAAGGTCGACGAAATTGAACACAATGGCGATGGCTCGACGCTCGCTCAGCAACGCCGGCAGGCGCTTGAGCATGGCTTCGCCATCGCTTGGCGCGTGTACCTTCTCGTAGTGACACGGGACGCTACCGTTGGTCAACGACTGGATTTGAGCTTCGAACAACTCGTCTTCGAACGAATTCAATCCAGCTTGTTCGTAGCGCTCCGGCCAGCCCGGCCGCGTCTGCGCGAGCTCGTCGGGGAACAGCCCGCTAAAAATCGCGTTCCGGGCGTATGGTGTCGCGGTCGGCAAGATAGACAAGTAAAGGTCCTGCTCGACTTCGAAGTCCTCTTCGACGACCGCCTGAAGGGCGCGCCATTGGTCGAGCCGTAGACAATCGACGACGACGAGAGCTGCCGGCTCGTCGCGGGCGAGCAGCGGCAAGAAGAACCGCGGTACCACATCGACCGAGAGGGACGGACGATCTTCTTGTCCTTTGACGACCCAGCGCGCGTAGTTCGCGACCACAAAATCGCAAAACTGCCGCCGCGCGTCGCTCATCAGCGTCCAGAGCGAATCGAGTAGACCGCTCTCGTCCGCGGCGCCGAGCTCAAGCTCCCAATCGACCAGATCGGCATGCAGATCGGTCCAATCGCGCCAGCTCGCAGCCCCACCGATCCGCGATTGGAGTGCTCCGAAGGCTTGAACGAAATCCCGGGCCATTTGCTGGTGGCGCAGACCCGGCCCTTCGAGGAGGCGCATGACGACGGAGGCCACCTGCCTGGGACTAGTCGGCTTCACGATGTAGTCGTCGGCCCGCCTGGCAATCGCTTCGGTGAGCGTGGCCTCTTCCTCACTCTTCGTCACCATCACGACGGCGATGCGCGGGTCAGCACCGCGTATCTCCTGTAGAACCTGAGTACCGGTGCGACCCGGCATTTCCTGATCGAGGAGAACAAGGTCGTAGTTGTGCCGCCGCAGTTGACTGATGGCGTCGTCGCCGTTGGGCGATGTATCGACCTCGTAGCCACGCTGCTCCAGGACCAAACGATGAGGGAGGAGAAGATCGACTTCGTCATCTACCCACAGGATGCGCCCTCTGGCGGCCTTCTTCTGCGCCATCACAACTTCCAGGTGTAGCTGTACCACGTGGCGACGGCTCGTCCGGCTCTCTCGGCCGGCTCGAAGACCCAATCCCGTGCCTCGCGCAGCAGGCTGTTGTTGTAGTTCGAGTCGGGCGTCGGAGGATCGAGTCTTACGCTGTCAACCACGCCAGCCTGTGTGATAAACACCCAGACGGTCACTTCGCGACCGCGGACGCTGGCCGGCCGCTCCAGCGGCGCCATGATCACCCCGCGCGGGGTCGGCGGAATGAGCCGGCGCAGCCCCGTCATCGCGTTGCCGCGGTCACCTCTACCTTCTCCCCCCGGCAAACCGGCCCCCGACTCGGGGCCCTCGCGCAACCCCTCGCCGGGATCGCGCAGCTCCAATTCGCTCACCGACAGCACCGGCTCCTCGACTCGTTCCTGCACCTCCACCGGTTCGATGATCGGAGTCTCGGGACGCGGTGGAATCACGATCTCGACTGGCGGCCTCAGCACGACGGCGCGCATTGCGCCTCCGCCCGGTGCGGCCATCGGATCGCCACTCCCCGGCCCGGCAGCCGCATAAGGTGTCAAACGTTCCGGCTCGGTCTGGAACAGGAAAAGCAGAATCAGATGCAGCAGGATGGATAGGAGCAAGCCGAAACGCCAGACACGCTGCTCCCGGCGCAACCGCCCTGTAACTTGCTCCACTGCCATTGGTACACGAATCCTACCGTTTATTTGCCTGTGTCGGGCGCCTCAGCACCGCCGACCCTGAAATCAGCGATCTGGACGCTTTTGCCATCGCGGTCGAGGATCCAGGCCACGCCGGCCTCGGACACTACGACGTCCGTGGCGAAGCGAGGTTCTCGCGCGACTCCCACCACACGGGGCTCGTCGCCCGAGATGTCCACCAATGCAACCCCCTCTGGGCCCGCCGCCACGTACATCCGCTCGCCGTCCAGATCGGCGGCATAGGCGAATCTCACACCTTCGTACTGTTGTACAATGCGCGGCGCCGTGGGATCCCGGGCATCGAAGACCAAAGCACCACTGGAACCGGCCGCCACCACCAGCCGGTCGCCCTGCGCCCGGACAGACCGACCCGTCGCCGGCAGAGTAACCTCGCCTATCTTCCTCAGGCCGGCCTCGTACGACACGAGACGATTCTCTGTCAGGACCCACCCGATGTTTCGGTCGGCATCGAAAGCCATGTCAGTCACGTAATCCGAGCTTTCCAGGCCCGCTACCGTTTCGATGCGGACGTCATCCTCGACGCGGCTTATGTCGAGCAACCGCAATGAATCGAGCCCTGCAACGGCCAGTCGACTGTCGAAAACCTCCATCGAACCACCGCCTCGCTCGTCGATCACCCGCCCGTACGCCGAGTCGTTGGCCATCTCGAACGACAGGAGATTCGAGAACGTGCTGAGGATCAGTAGATCGAGATCCGCCACAACGGCTACGTCTTCGATGCCGCGCACTCCCGAGCCGCGGGACCGAATCGTCCCATCGGATCGGACCACGCGCGCCCCGCCCATCCCGACTATCGCGGCTCCACCGGGGAATCCGGTGATACGATCGGGGACGATGTCGAGTGGAACATCCTGAAAAGAATAATCGAATGTCGGACCTGCTCGCATTCGACGCTCATAACTCTTGTCCAGCTCCAAGCCGACCAGGAAGCCAATGATCCCACCGATCGCGGCCGCCACGCCGCCGACGCACCCCTTGCTACTGCAGGTGGAGGAGAGCGTGCCCTCTTCAGAGGTGAAGACGTAGGCGGGGATCCCGATGGCCAGCGCGCCGCCGATGCCGAGATACCAGCGCTTGTAGCTCTTTGATTGCGCTAGTGAAGATGCCGGCGAAACGAGGACGAGCGCGACAGCAAATGCAATCGATCGCCGGAGAAGTCCACCGCCCAGGAGTCGCGTCTTGTCGGTACTACTCCTCATTCACGACCTCAAATACGCGTAACCTCCTGCCCATCTGCTCGCCGACGCTATCCCAGATCCTCAGCCTAATCTCGTACTCGCCGGCTGGAACCTCCTGCGGGTCCAGCGACAAGAATTCGCTGATGCGGTCACGGCCGTCCATCTTGACCTGACGGCTGTACTGCAGTTCGAGCCGGTCGTCGCCCACGATGCTG
>JASFMO010000325.1:0-4568 GCA_050117535.1 Gemmatimonadales bacterium
GGGCGACGGACCCATCTCGTTGCTGTTCATACAGGTAGCGCGGCTGCGCGGGGCTGGACGGATCGTGGTGGTCGGACGTCACCCCGCCCGTCTCGAGGTCGCGCGCGAGATCGGTGCCGACATGGTGTTGAGCGCCCACGACGTCGATGTCCGGAGCGCGGTAGAGACGCTGACCGACGGCCTCGGTGCGGACACGGTCGTCGAATGTGTGGGCGATCCGGCGGCTTGGTCGCAAGCCGTGGATTTGGTCCGCCGAGGTGGCGAGGTGTTGTTTTTCGGCGGTTGCGAGCGCGGCCGGGGCGTGACGTTCGATACCGAGAGGATTCACTACGACGAGGTCACGTTGCGAGGCGGTTTTCATCTGACACCGGATAGCGTTCTCCGGGCCTGGGAGCTCATAACAACCGGAAGACTGAACTTCGACCCCCTCGTAACGCATCGCATGCGACTCGAGGAGTTGCCGGCGGCGTTCGATCTCATGCGTCGGCGCGCGGCGCTCAAGGTGGCCATAAGCCCATGAACAGAGAAAGGCAGCCGAGCATGAAGGCGGCGCGTGCCTACGCCTTTGACGACGTTCGCGTCGAGGACGTACCGGTTCCACGCCTCGAAGCCGGCGATATCCGGGTCCGGGTGAACGTCTGCGGGGTGTGTTCCAGCGATGCGATGGAATGGTACGTGAGTCGCAAGGTGCCCGTGGTGTTGGGACACGAGCCGGTGGGGATCGTCCACGAAGTGACCCCGGAGGTGGAAGGTATAGAGGAAGGCGACCGAGTGTTCTTCCACCATCATGTGCCTTGCATGGAGTGTCGCGCCTGTCAGCGCGGACTGTTCACCTCTTGCCGGAGGTTTCGCGAGACACATCTCGAACCGGGGGGCTTCGCCGAATTCGTCAGAGTGCCGGCCGAGATCGTCCGGCTCGATGTGTTGAAGCTGCCGGACGAGATCACGGACGAAGCCGGTGCGTTCATCGAGCCGGTGGCGTGCAGTCTGCGAGCATTTCGGAAGATGGACATCGAGCCCGGCGTCAGCCTCTGGGTGATCGGCGCCGGGCCGATGGGGCTGATCAACCTTCGTTTGGCGCGAATCTTCGGCGCCCGGCCCGTTATCGTTACCGACCCGGTGGAGGTACGACGCGAATACGCGCGGCAGGCGGGCGCCGATCATGTGCTCGATCCGGGAGCGTCCGACTTTCGAGAGCGCTTCCTCGAGGTGACCGACGGCTGGGGAGCGGAGAAGATCGTCGTAGGGCCCGGCTCGGTACGGGCTATCGAAGATGGCCTCGCCGGTGCGGCGCCGGGCGCCAACGTGATGGTCTTCACACCGACGCCGCCGGAGGCTACGGTGGCCTATCGCCCGCACGACCTGTACTTCAAGGAAGTCACCATCACGCACAGCTACTCGGCCGGGCCGACCGACACGCGCGAGGCGTTGGACCTGCTTGCTGGCGGCGAACTGGAAGTGGAGGATCTGATCACGCATCGCTTCGGTTTGGATGGCGTGGGCGAGGCTCTCAAGATGGCGAAGATCGCGGATGAAGGGCTGCGGTCGGTGATCTATCCGCACGGTCTGGGCGTCGAGGTCAAAGCGATATGACCGGATGAGGCTGGAGGTCTTCCCGTGACCAACAGTGGTGAACACTCCGACGTTTCGCCTCCCAGTCGCGTCCTACGCTGCGAGGGCTTCCGGTGGGCCGGCGTCCTGTCGGTCAGCTACAAGGATGAGGGTGAAAGTTGGCGCGCCGTCACCCGTCACCCCCTGGTTGGGGTGCCGGAAGGGACGCCATTCCATGTGCGCTATTTCGAAGTCGGGCCCGGCGGCTACACGACGCACGAGCGGCACGAGCACCAGCATGTGGTCATCGCGCTCCGCGGGGAAGGGGAAGTCAGACTGGGAGGCGAGTGGCTACCGCTCCGGTTCGGCGACGTCGTCTTTGTGGCCTCGAACGACCCGCACCAGTTTCGCGCCTTGGGCGACGAGCCGTTCGGCTTCCTGTGTATCGTGGATGCCGAGCGCGACCGCCCTGTCCCGCTCTAGATCCGCCAGATCGCTCCGAGGGCGATGACGACGTTGTCGCCTTCCACGTACATCCCGTTGCCGAAACGGAAATCGAGCACGGCGCCGACCCGCTCGGTGATCGAGAAGACACCGCCGAGGTCGAGGACCAAGGCCGTATCCGTGTTGTCCTCTCCCGAGCTTATCCCAAACTCGAGGCGTGGGTGCGTGAATATCTCCGAGTCACCTCCGGCCAGTTGAAAGCCGATACCCGCGATGAACCCCACGGGGATCTTCCAGACCGTCTCGCCCGGTTCGCTGAGCCCGGCGCCGAAAGCAAAGCTCAGGTTGAGTAGGCCCCCACCCGACGACAGCGGTCGGCTGAGCAGGCCATAACGGACGTCAGCGCCAGCGTAGGGAGTGTCGTCGGCGTCGTCGCGCAGCCACAACCCGGCACGGCCGCCGATGTCGACGTCGTCGCTGACGGGGAAACGTATCTGCCCGCCAAGCACGTAGGCGTTCTCTGGGAACGCGAGGTACGGTAGGAAAGTTTCTCCCGCCGGGACTCCGGCGGTCAGCAAGGCCGGCTCCGCCACCACCTGAGCGTGTGTTCGCCCGGCCCCCGTAACAAAAAGGACGACTGCCAGCGCAGCCGTCGCGGCTCTATTCAGGCCACCCATATCCGGACTCCCCCTTCCTGGCGTCAGGACGCCGTATCCCCTCCGCCACTTATATTGTATGCTCGGGGGGAGTGAGCAAGAGGCGCAGCCGTATTCCCTGTGGGAGAGCAGTGGAATGTCAGCGCCGATTCTCCGACCCGCTTTAACGGATGCGGTGCCGTCGGCGTCCTATAGACGGAGATGGATGAGCATAGATTGATCGAGCGAGCCCGAGCCGGTGATCGGGCGGCATTCGGCCAGTTGGTGCGGCTGCACCGCGATGCCGTTTTTCGCTTCGCTGCGCGCTGGCTGGGCGATTCCGAGCACGCCCTGGATGTGGCGCAGGATGTCTTCGTGCGTGCTTTCGACGGATTGAAGAACTACCGGGGCGACGGTCGGTTCAGGACTTGGCTGTTTTCTATAACGCTGAACGTCGTCAGAACGGCGGCGCGACGCCAAAAGCGCCGCGGAGAGATCCGCCTCGACACGGGGGCACAGTTCCCCGATCTGCGTACGCCACCCGATGCGCGGGTGGCGCGCGCGGAGGCCTATGCCCGGGCAGCGCAGGAACTCGCGACACTCCCAGAAAAGCAGCGGGGGGCTGTCACGCTGCGTATCTACGAGGGACTGAGTTTCAAGGAAATCGGTGAGATCATTGGCTGCTCCGAGGGCTCGGCGCGGGTGAACTATCACCATGGAATCCAGAAGTTGAGAGAGACCCTGACATGACGGACGCGGAATGCGCGAGCGTCGGTGAGTCGCTCGCACAGTTCTTGGCGGGCAGGCTGTCGGGTGAGGAGGAGCAGCGGGTGCGCGCGCATATCGCGTCGTGCGCCGACTGCCGGCAACGCGCCAACGCCATCAGCCTGCTGCAGCAGACTCCGGTGCCCGTGCCCGACCCGGATCGCTGGAATCATTTCGTCAGCGGGGTCGTCGATGCGACGGAGGAGCATGCGCGAACGACGACACGGCGGCGGGCTTGGGGTCTCGTCGCGGTGCTGGCGGCCGCTGCGATCATTGTCGTCTCTTGGGTCAGGTTGGGCGGTTTGGGCGGTGGAACCGCGGATATCGACTCCATCGCTCGCGAAGTGGCGCAGCTTACCGATGCACAGGCCGCGGCCTGGACGGCCGGTTTGGTGTCCGTCGGCTTCATGCCGGCAGGGTTCGATGCATCGGAGCTAGACGCCGATGATTTCGAGCAACTGGTGACGGAGGTAGGTCGCTCATGATGGAATGGCGGAGCAAGACGACCACGATGCTCGCGCTGGCGTTGGCACTGGCGGGAGCGAGTCCGGTTCTCTCGCAGTCGGCGGCGCCGCCACCGGGCCAGGAGCGTTCGGCGCAGCAGGGCCAAGAGCGAGTGATCGAGATGTTCCTCGATCATGCGACGGCGGAACTCAACCTTACGATGGAACAGCGGGTCGGGCTCGACGGAGTCCTGCGCGAGACGATGGGGCGACGTGCCGAGTTGGGGCAATCTCAAGCGCAGCTGCGACGCCAGGTGAGGGATGCGTTGTCGGACCCGGCCACGGCTGATGCGGAATTCCGTCGCCTGGCGGGTGCGATACTCGATGTCAGGCGTCAGGAGATCGAGCTTCTGGACTGGCAAGAGGGCAGACTGCTCGATGTCCTGACGCCACGACAGACGCTCCGTTTCATGCTGCTGCAACAGCAGTTGGCTCAGCGGGTCGAGCAGATGCGAAAGGAACGCAACCGCTAGGGCCCTCGGGGCGGTGGCGCAACGACTCCTGCCTCGCTCGTGACTCACGGCAAGCCTATAGGGGAGCGGTTGCTGCTCGGTGCCCATGTGTCCACGGCTGGCGGGCTCGAGCTGGCGCCGGAGCGTGGCGCCGAGATTGGGGCCGCCGTCATTCAGATATTCACCAAACAGGTCAACCGCTGGGCTGAGCGCCAGGT
>JASFMO010000326.1:0-4565 GCA_050117535.1 Gemmatimonadales bacterium
ATCGATGACCCCAACGACCAGGCCATAGCGCAAATGGAACAGAACGAGATCAACGTCACGGCGGTTACCGGGAGACGTGGCTTCAGAGCCCCCGATACCTATGTCATCATCTTCTTCGTCGTCGTGTTTGCGGCGATCCTCACTTATCTGGTCCCCGTCGGTCAATTCGACACGCACGAGGTCAACTACACGGATCAAGGTGGTAATGCACGGACCCGCGAGGTCTTGATACCCGAGAGCTTCCGGCTGCTCAGGGATCAGGAAGGAGAGCCGGTGCGCCAAGGCGCACCGATCTTCGCACCCTCGGATCGGACAGGGCTGCTGAACTACGTATTCGAAGGCCTGGCATCGGGGAACAAGTACGGAGCCGCGGTTGGCGTCGTCGTCTTCATCCTCGTCATCGGAGGTGCGTTCGGCATCGTCATGAGGACGGGCGCCGTCGAAGCCGGCATCATGGCGACGATCAAGAAGACGTCGGGAGCGGAGATTCTGCTGATTCCGGCTATGTTCGTGGTCTTCTCTCTGGGAGGCGCCGTCTTCGGCATGGGCGAGGAGGCGATCGCCTTCGCGATGATCCTGGTTCCGCTCTGCATAGGGCTGGGGTACGATGCGGTGACGGGCGTGCTCATCACCCACACCGCCACGCAAGTCGGCTTCGCCGCGTCGTGGATGAACCCGTTTAGTGTGGCGATCGCTCAGGGTATCGCGGGCATCCCGGTGCTGTCGGGCGCGCCGTTCCGCATCGGCATGTGGGCTTTCTTCACGTTGGTGGGCACCGCGTTCGCCATGCTCTACGCGGCACGCGTGAAGAAGAACCCCACCCGCTCGGCTGTCTACGACCCCGAAGACCCATTCCGACGCGAATTCCAGGATGTCGGGACACTCGATGTTCGTTTTGAGTTGGGGCACAAGCTCGTGCTGCTGTCCATCTTGCTGACGATCGTCTGGGTGGTGTGGGGCGTCGTTTGGCGCGGGTACTACATTCCGGAAATCGCGACACAGTTCTTCGTCATGGGACTGGTCGCGGGGATCATCGGGGTCGCCTTCAGGTTGAAGGACATGAGGGTGGATGACATTGCCGTCAGCTTCCGCAGCGGGGCCGCCGATCTACTCTACGCCGCCTTGATCGTCGGTATGGCCAAGGGCATCGTGCTGGTCTTGGGGGGCGATGACCCCACCGCTCCCACGGTACTCAATACGCTGCTTCATGCGGCCGGCCAGGCCATCGGCGATCTGCCGGCGGCGCTGTCCGCCTGGTTCATGTATCTGTTCCAGAGCGTCTTCAACTTTTTTGTCGTATCGGGGTCGGGTCAGGCGGCGCTTACCATGCCGCTAATGGCACCGCTGGCCGATATCGCCGGCGTTACGCGACAAGTCGCCGTGCTGGCATTTCAGCTCGGTGATGGGTTCACCAACATCATCGTTCCGACGTCGGGAGCGCTGGTCGGGACACTGGGCGTGGCGCACATCGACTGGGCGTCTTGGGCGCGCTTCATAGCGAGATTCATGCTGGTGCTATTTCTCGCCGGCTCGCTCTTCGTGTTCGCCGCGGTGTGGATGGGATACAGCTAGGGCTCCCACGACCCCAGCCGCTCGTTCCGATTGACGAGACTTGGCCAAACGGCGAGAGAATTGCTTAGGGCAGACAGAGCAGGATCCCGCGGCAGACAGCCCCATCTCGGTGCGGCTTTCTACCCCGATATCTACGGAGGTCTGCTAGCAGGCTTGACCCGGTACGTCCGTGCAGGCCTCGACCCGGCCGGTTACTCGTGCGAAGAACTCGCTCACTTCACCGCCGAACAGGCCGAACACGACGACCATCGCCAACGCGACCATGGCCACCAACAGGCCGTACTCGAGCGAGATCTCGGCCCGGTCATCTTTCCACAGACCGGTCCAGAATGCCGAAAGACGCTTCACTAGGGTCTCCTCCCCTCCGTGACGGGGTGTTGTGTCGGACATATGGGCAGCGAGCGGCCGCCCAAGGTCCCCGCCTGACCCGCAGACTGCACGGCCGGCTCGCTGTCTCTATACGGATCCGAGGGCAATCGGCATGCCAGGGCCTTAGACAGATCTCTTAATCGCGTAAGTCGTTGTCGGATTGTTGCTTACTGTTCTTGGGGCGGGAGGGTTCGTCATGCGACCTTAGGGCTCTCCGGTCAACATTACCGATCTGCTGCCAGGAGAGCGTCGCCCGGTGCGGGGCCAAGGCTTCGAGGCATCGAGGTGCGGATTAGCGAGCCTGCCTGCCCTCAGCCCAGGATGAGGACGGCGACTTGCGCCAGGAAGCCGCTCCAGCCCAGCACACGCCCAATCCAGAGGTCACGGAACGAGGCGACGATCAGCGGAACGAGAGCGATGTGTAAGCAGCAGAGCGGGTCTCTGAGGGCAAAATTGGCTGCTATCCAAAACAGGAATGAGACGAGCAACAGGCCGCCGATTTTCCCCGCAAGGGGCGTCCAAACCTGGACGGTCGAATATTTCTCGGTCATCGTTGCTGCTCCCCGGTAGCCGGACGATCCTGACGCCGCGAGTCGCGTTTATTTTCAGAAATCTGAGCGGGGGATAGGCAAAGGTGATGCCGGAACCCGAGCTGTCGAGACCCCAGCATCTTTGCGGGTTCCACGCCTTCGTGAGATGTCCCCGCGTATCAGTCAGACACGCGGCTGTGTGAATTCGCGCCGGACTGGGGCGGTGTTTCGGTGGTCGTCGCGGGCGCGACCGGTGTGGGGTGGTTGATCCGGGAGCGCTGCGACGACGTTCCCATCGAGCGTCTGGGGTCACGCCGCGGCTGGGAGGCGCGGCAACGGGCCGTCACATGATGGGTACCCCGGTTTCGTTCTTCCGACGCCGTGCGCCTACGAGCACGCCGGCGGCACCGATCAGCGGGTTGAGCAGCGTGATCCACAGGGGCTGCACGGCATTTTGCATCGCCTCGACGTTATCCACGTCGTCCGGCCGCGGCATCGGATCTCCGTCCCCTCCGGTCAGTGTGGGCATCGCCAACGCCAGCCCGAGCACCAATACGATGGCCGCGAGTACCTTCGGCGGCTTCGAGCGTTTGGCGACGGCCGCGCACACGAAACCGCCCAGAACAGCGGCTCCGAAGCTCAGGACGATGCTCACGACCAGCCACAACGTTGATACATCGTAAGTCCCAGGCTTGAACGAGCCATCCGCTCCCAGCAATAAGTAAGCGACAGAGAATGTGGCGAAGACAGCCACGGCCATGACCACGTAACCGAGAACCACGCTGCCGATCGCTCGTACCATTTCTCCTCTCCTCCTGCGCGGCGGTTATTGACGGACCACCGCGGTTCGGTTGCAGAGTCGGTCACAGAGGGACGAGTTCCCAAGATGAACCGCCACGGGGTGGCCGGCAACGGGCGAGTGTCGCATGCAGAGGCCCACGCCGGAACGATGTCGTGATGTGGCTTCGCTTTGCGCATAGCAAGGTAAGCAAGCGAAAGCAGCGTTCCTCGCACAGGAATCTGCTCTCAGGTGGTGTCGATATGACGATAGGAGGAAACCCGATGCAAACAGCCATTCGCTGCACGCTTCTCGTCTTGGCGCTGCTGATTCCGGAGGCCGAGAGCCGGGCACAACAGCACGAGCGCGGTGGCGCGAGTCACGCAACCGCCAAGGATGCCGTACCGCTCTACGACAACCTTGGCGATTTGCATCACGAGATCACGACTCGGGTGCCCCGCGCTCAGGCGTACTTCGATCAGGGGGTGAGGCTTCTCTACGGATTCAATCACGCCGAATCTGCTCGGGCCTTTCGGGAGGCTGAGCGTCTAGATCCGAGTTGCGCGATGTGCCCCTGGGGGGTCGCGTTGGCCCTCGGTCCGAACATAAACGCACCGATGGATGCGGAGGCGGGATCCGAGGCGTATGCCGCCGCCCAGCGGGCGCTTAGAAAGGAGAAGAACGCCAGCCCGAGAGAACAGGCTTACATCCGCGCGATGGCCGTTCGCTACGCGGCGGATGCCAGCGCCGAGCGGCCCCCGCTTGACTCGGCCTACGCGCGCGCGATGGCCAAGGTCGCCGATGCCTATCGAGACGATGTCGATGCGCAGGTGCTGTATGCCGACGCGCTGATGAACCTCAGCCCTTGGAACTACTGGGAGGCGGACGCCACGCCGCGACCGGGGACGCGAGAGATCGTCTCACGACTGCTCTACGCGATGGAGAAGAACCCCGATCACCCAGGCGCCTGCCACCTGTACATCCATGCCGAGGAGGCGCACGATCCGACGCGCGCTGTCGACTGTGCTGAACGGTTGGCCCAGCTGATGCCGGGCGCCGGTCATCTCGTGCACATGCCGGGTCATATCTACATACGCGTGGGCCGTTATTGGGATGCCGTCGATCAGAACAAGCACGCGGTACATGCCGACGAGCACTACCTGGAAGGTCCCCATGTCAGTCGGCGCGGCATCTATCCACAGGGCTACTACCCGCACAACTACCATTTCATGAGTTTTGCAGCGTCTATGGCGGGTAACAAGCAGGTCGCCGTCTTCGCGGCGCGCCGCGTGGCCGAGAAGCTCGGTCCGGAAGTC
>JASFMO010000327.1:0-4550 GCA_050117535.1 Gemmatimonadales bacterium
TTACGTACACAAAACCTCCCCAGTCGTCCGTTTCGGTCCCACGCGCTCAAGTTGACCCTTGCCGCGCTGGCGTCTAATTTGACCTCCGTCCTCCCCGAGTCGCAAGCTACGGTTTTCCGTCGGCGGGCGGCGTTTCCCAGAAGTGGCTCGGGCGACCGGTGGCAAAGGCGTTACATGTTCGGATTATTCAAGAAGGTTTTTGGTGGCTCGGAGGAGCGTCCCGGCCGGGGTGACTCCGCTGGCATCATGGCGAGCGAGGACCTGGATCGGATCGAACAAGAGCTGGCGCGGGTTGGCCGAGGCCCCGACGCCTCGCGCCTGCTCAACCGTGCCGGGGATCTATATCTCGTCAAAGGCGATCGCCAGAGCGCGCTGAAGCGCTACGGGGATGCCATCGACGCGTTTCTGCAGTCGGGGGAGTACGACAGCGCCATGGCTGTGTGCCGGAAGATCATCCGGGTCGTACCCGAGGTGATCCGCACGCGCCGGACACTGGCGTGGTTGTGCCTGGGCAAGGGCTTCCTCGAGATCGCGCGCGAGCACATCGACGCCTACGCCGTCGCATCCATCGAGGCCGGTCTCGAGCCCCTCGCTCTTCAGCAACTGATGCTGATGTCGCAGTTCGTCGATCGCGACGATTTCCGTGGTTTCCTCGCGGACAAGATCTCGCAGCTCGGTGACGAGAGAGCGGCGGAGCGGGTGCGGGCCGGCACGGCCAAAGATGGCGTGAAAGCGGCTGGCTGGTCGGCGGTCGTTTTCGCGGCCATGCTGACGCCCGAGGAACTGCGCCACGCTGCCGACGCGGGCGTCGAATTGAGGGCGCCGACGGGAGAAGTCGTGACGGATAACATCGACAACCTGCTTATCGATCCCGAGTCCGGCGGCGCTTGATCCGGGCCGTTGGCCTTCTCGCCTCGCTCCCCGATCCTGTCGCAAGCTTGAGTCCGGGCGCACCGTTCACCGCGCGCGCCGACCGCCGCTCACGGCCGACGCCATCCGGTGCCGGCGGCGCGGCGGGGCTGTATAATGATCGGTGATGCACAGCGCACACGATCTGCGGTCCGAGGTCCTCCGATTTCTACGACGCGGCTTGGAGGCCGCGCCGGACGAGGAGACCTTCAATCGCCTCGCCTTGGCGGTGTTCCAGCGCCAGTTCGCCGAGAACGAGCCCTACCGGCGCTACTGCGAGCGACGAAGCGCGACTCCGGACACGGTGGCACGTTTGTCGAGCATTCCAGCGGTGCCCACGGCCGCCTTCAAGTCGGCGCCGTTGGTCTGTGGCGACCCGGCCAAGGCCGAGATCGTCTTCCGTACCAGCGGGACCAGTCAGGGCGCCGAGCGGCGCGGCACCCACTATGTTCAAGACCTTTCGCTCTACAAGGCCGCGGCGCTTCCCAACTTCAAGGCGCATCTCCTGCCCGACGGCGCTCACCTGCACATGCTGATATTGGCACCCGACCCACAGTTGGCGCCGGATTCTTCGCTGAGCTGGATGCTGGAAGCGGTGAGACGTGAGTTCGGCGCCCGCGACAGCGCCTACTACGTCGATGCGACAGGCCTGAAGCTCGATGCGATCGTGGCGGATCTGGAGGAGAGCGAGTCGACCGACAGGCCGATCGTGCTGTTGGGCACGGCGGCGGCCTACTTGCATCTGTTGGAGGACCTCGATCAGCGCCGTTGCGACTTCGAGCTTCCCCTCGGCTCGCGGCTGATGGAAACCGGCGGCTTCAAGCGGCGGCAGGGCGAGGTTACGAGGGCCGAGTTCTATACTCGCCTGACGGAGCGACTCGGGATTCCCGAGGCGTACTGCGTGGCCGAGTATGGCATGACGGAGATGTGCTCGCAGTTCTACGACAACGTGTTGCGCGAGCGGTCCCGCGGCCGCTCGGCCGAGTTGCGGTGCAAGACGACCGCACCGTGGGTGCGAACCCAGGTCGTGGATGCCGAGACTCTGGAGCCGCTGCCGTTGGGCCGCCTCGGCACTCTCCGGCACTTCGACCTCGCGAACTTCGATTCGGTTCTGGCCATTCAGACCGACGATCTCGGGGTGGCGGTGCAGGAGGGGTTCGAGATACTGGGCCGCGCGGCGGGAGCGGACCTGCGTGGATGTTCCATCGCGTTGGACGAATGGCTGACGGCGCAAAGCTGAACGGATACTGGCTGCCGGAGCTTGGCGGTGTGGAGATCGAGACGCGCGAGCGTCCCTTCGGACCGGGCCACGTCCTGCTCAGCGTCCCCGCACTGACGGCGCACACGCTGAGGGAGGTACTGGTTCGGCTGCGGGAGAACCGGGCGACCTATCTGGCGGGGCTGACGGTCGACGAAGTGCTGGGCGCCATAGAAGCGGCGGCGTGTCGACTAACCGAGCCGGGCGAGGCCGTGAGGGAAGAGTTGGTGACGGTGCTGCCGGAGCTTACCGGCTACTCGCCGCAGATGATCGCCATAGGTCTCGAGCGCATGGGGAGGGGCTGGACGGCGAAGGCATTGCGGGGGGCGCTCGAGGCGGAGTTCGGTGACCCGGCGGTGCTCGACGATTTCCGGCCGCGTCAGCCGCACGGCCAGCAGCGAGCGATCGCCGCGCCGCTGACGGTGCACATCTTCAGCGGCAACATACCGGGTGTGTCGGTATCGAGTCTGATCCGGGCCTTGTGCGTGAAGTCGGCCAGTTTCGGCAAGACGGCGGCGGGTGAACCCTACCTGGCGGTCTGCTTCGCGCGCGCCCTGGCCGAGACGGATCCCGACATCGGGCGCTGCCTGGCGGTGAGCTACTGGCCGGGCGGTTCGGACGATCTGGAAGCCGTGGCCTTCTCGCAGGCGGGCACCGTCATCGCCTACGGCAGCGATGAGACGGTAAGCGACATCCGTCATCGGGTCCCCCCCGATGTCGGTTTCCTCGCTTACCCCAGCCGGGTCGGCGTCGCGTTGATCTCGCGAAACGCGTTGAGCGAAGCATCGGTACCGGGTCTGGCGCGCCGTGCGGCGCTGGATGTCGTGACGTTCGATCAGCAGGGCTGCGTTTCGCCGCACACGATTTATGTGGAGCGTGGCGGCCGCGTCGATCCGCTGGGTTTTGCCCGCGAGTTGGCCGCGGCGCTGGCGGAGCTTGCGATCGAGATCCCGCGTGGCGTGATGGCGCCGGCCGAGTCGTCACTCATCCACCAGGCTAGGGCGCAAGCCGAGGTTCGCGGCGCCACGGTTCTCGCCAGCCAGCGCGGGACCGAGTGGACCGTGATCGTGGAGGAGGGCACCGAGTTCAATGCGTCGCCGCTCAATCGCCTGATCCAGGTTGCAATGGTCGACCGGCTGGCGGACGTGCTCGAGGCGTTGCGCCCCGTGGGGGGGCACTTACAGACGGTCGCGATCGCGGCCGACGCCAACGAAATCAGATTGCTCGCGACAAGCCTGGCTGACATCGGGGCCACGCGGATCGTCTCGGTGGGCGAAGCGGCGTGGCCCGCGCCGCACTGGCATCACGATGGGCGGTTCCAGTTCCTGGAGCTCGTCCGTTTCGTCGATCTCGAGGTGACCTGAGATCGGGCGCGCGAATCGGGGAGCCCTCGGACACGGTTGTCTGACGGACATGGCGTTGTCGGCGCTCGTGTTCATTTGGGCGTTCAACTTCTCCGTCGCGAAGTACGCGCTGGGTGACTTCGCGCCTCTCACCTTCAATGGCATACGCTTCATTCTCGCGTCAGCCTTCCTTTTCATCTTCATGAAGCTGTCGGGACAGACGAAGCTGCTACTCGAGCGGCGTTATTGGCCCCTCTTGATTGGGCTGGGCATCCTCGGGCACGTCATCTACCAAATCATGTTCATATTTGGCCTGGACCTGACGCTGGCGGGGAATGCCAGCCTGATGCTGGCCATGTCACCCGTCTTCATCACGCTGATATCGGTGGCCGCTCGGCAGGAACGAGTCGGCTGGGTCGCCTGGGCGGGCGTGGTGGTTTCCTTCGCCGGGGTTGCGCTCGTCGTGCGTGGCGGCGCGCAGGCGTTTGCCTTTCGGGCGGACACGGTGCGCGGCGATCTTCTGGTCCTGGCCGCCGCGGCTGGTTGGGCTACCTACACGGTTGGCTCGGCCCCGCTCGTCCGACGCTATGGCGCGTTGCCGGTCACGGCCGCGACCCTATGGGTCGGCAGTCTGGTCTTGGTGTTGGTATCCGTCCCCTCATTCATTTCTCAACCGTGGAGCGCCGTGTCACCCGTGGCTTGGGCGGCCGTGATCTACAGCGGCATCTTCGCCATCGGCGCCGCCTACCTGCTCTGGTATTTCTGCGTTCGCCGTCTTGGCAGCACACGGACGGGCGTCTACAGCAACGCCATCCCGATCGTGGCTCTGCTGATCGCCTGGCTTACGCTCGGAGAAGTGCCCACCTGGTTACAGGGCATCGGAGCAGCTGGAATCGTCGGGGGTGCCGTCTTGGCTCGCCAGGGGAAGATCGAGGGCGTTCCCGACCGATTGCCCCCGGAGTGATGTTCGATCCCTTGCTACTTTTCACGAGCGACGCGGAAGCCCAAGTAGTCACGCTGACCTTCTGCTGGATAAGCAT
>JASFMO010000328.1:0-4543 GCA_050117535.1 Gemmatimonadales bacterium
AGGCGCCACTCTCGATCCTGAAGGCACCGCCCAGATCCTTGAACGCCGAAACGTAGTCGGTGTCCACTTTGAATTTGTTGGCCAATTCGCGCGACAGGGGGAAGTTGGCGAAGCTGCCTTCCCGGAAGGCCGCCTGGCCGGCGGCGGCGAGCGCCTCCGGCGCGGGCAGCAACGTCTCGTCGAGCGGGCTGGAACCCTGAATGTTGAAGTCCACAACACCGCTCACCACCGAGCCGAGCCGCGTCCAACTCGACAGGAAGTTGCCCGCCTGCGCCGCCGCCAAATTCAAGTCGTACTCGAGCGGAAACGGCGGCGCCCCGCCGCTGAGGTCGAGCGACAAGCCACCGGTCAGTCGGCCACCGTACACCTGGCTCTCCAGCTCCTCAACGCGAAGGACTCCGTCCTGTAGTCCGACGTTGAACGCGACGTTCAGCGCGCGCACCGGCGCGTTCAAAAACTCGCCGATCTGCATCCGACCCCGCGCATCCACCGGCGGCATGGTGGGCAGCGGATAGCGCTCGCTGGCGATCGCACCGGGATCGCGTCCATCGACGGTTTGGCCCGCCAGGCGCGCCGCGACCAGTTGGCCATAGCCGACGGTAAACGTGTCTGCCCTGATCTCGCTCAGGTCGAGCCGCATCGAACGCGCGGTGAACTGGACCAGCGGTCGCGCGATCGCTTCATCGCTCAACGCCGCCTGCAGCAGCGTCTCGCTGGTCAGCGACACGGTCAGATCGCTGTCGCCCAATCTGATCGGCGCGTTCTCGAGCGCCACACCTGCGCCGGTCAGCAGCAGGATCATCGTGTCGACTTCCGCCGGCACCGCCAGGGCCGGGCTGCGGTAGACGACGCCGGTGAGCTCCACAGGGCCGTTCACCCTCAGCTCGCTTCGCTGTCTCACCGGACCCGCAAACGTCACGTCGACGGCCATCATGCCCTCGGCGGGCGTCGGGCTCTCGCGAAAGCGAGACAACTCTTCGATATCGAAGTTGCCACGGAAGTGGCCCTCTACGACGGGGTTCCGCCAACCGCGTGCCGTCAGCCGCAGCTCGAATGGCCGGCCCAGCAACTCGCCGGTGAAAGCCGGAAGGGACATCGAGCCGGCGTCGAACGTCGCCTGGCCTACGCCATCTCTCAGCAGACGACCGTGCTCCGCGTGACCGGCGCTGACTCGCTCGAGGTCCAGCGTTCCGTCGATCGCGGGTACGGCGCCGTCACCGAACGGCCCCGACAGGCTCAGCGAAAGACGGGCGCGACCTGCCGCCTCGATCGCCTCGGGCCGGAAAGCCGACGGCAAGCTCGCGATGAAGTCGGCGATGTCGATCTCGCTCGATGCCAAGGCGAGTTCGATCGACCGGTCGCCACGCAGGCCCAGCACCTTGCCCGACCCCTCGAGGTCGACATCCCCCACCTCGGTTCGGATCACGTTCAGCTCGACGCTATCGCCTCGCAGATCCGCCACCGCCTCATAGCCGATCTCCGCATCGGGGAAGGCCAGGCTGTCCGCGCCGAAGTTCGGCACCAGGGCTCGGATCGACTGCAAGTCGAAGTTCCCCTCGCTGACGAATCGCTCGCGGGACTCCGCCTCGGGTACCGCCGAGAGACGGCCCTCGACCAACAAGCTGGCACCGCGGCCGGTTCGCCCGTCGCTATAGAACACCTGACCGTCGCGCACCACGACGTTTTGAACGGCGAACGCCGCCGTCGCGGCCGGCACGCTCGGCTCGGCTGTCTCCTGGCTTGCGGCGGGCACCGCCAGCGCGCCGCCCGCGTCGACAGGATTCTCAGCGCCCGGGTCGGCGGCGGCAACCAGGTCTTCGAAGTTGGTGCGGCCGTCGTCCAGTACTTGGTAGCGGACCACGGGACCCAGCAGGTCGACGCGACCCAGCTCCAGCTGCTTACGCAGCAGCGGCCAGAGACGCACCTGCACATCGACGGCCTCGAACGCCAGCATCGGCTCGGGTTCGAAATCCGCCGGGTTGGCGATCGACAGATCGGCCAGCCGGATCGCGAAACGCGGGACGAACCGCAAATCCACGGCTCCCAGCTCGATGTCGCGATTGATCCTCGCCTCGAGACGCGGCTCGACCATCGCCCTCAGCTTTTCGGGCGTGAAGACCAGCTTGAGCGTTGCGATGCCGCCGGCGATGACAATCACCACACCGGCAAGAGCGTAGAGCAGCCAGCGCCGCAGCCGTTTGCGGAATGGCCGGGCCTCCGGTCGTCTCTCCTGGTCGTTCTCCGTGCGAACTGCTTGGACGTTATCCGGGCGTTCGTCTTGTTCGCTCATGGTTCCCAACGGATTTGCAGGTTCCTCCCCAACACGACTTCCACGTCAACCCTAAAAGATATGCGATGGTTCGCGGAGTTCTACTTCGGGCCGATCAACCGGCGCGCGCCGCCCGCGCGACGGCCCGGGCGAGGGAGCGATCGAGCATCGCCGGCGTGAGCCGACCGGTGAAGGTGTTCTGCTGGCTGGGGTGGTACGAACCCAGCACGACCGGCCCGGCACGCCCCAGGCCGACTTCCTGCCCGTGCGTGAACCGCGGGGCGGGCCTGGGCACGGGGCGACCTTGATCACGAAGTATACGCAATACGTGATCGAAAGCGTAACCGCCGAGGGCCAGGATGACCCGAACACGGTTCAGGATCTCCAACTCGCGCTCCAAGAAAGCGCGGCAGTTGTCGCGCTCGTCCGCGGACGGCTTGTTGGCCGGCGGCGCGCAACGCACGGCCGCTGTGATGTAGACGTCGTTCAGCACCAAACCGTCACCGCGCGCCGTGGAGCATGCCTGGTTGGCCAATCCGGCGCGGTGGAGCGCGGCATAGAGAAAGTCGCCCGAGCGGTCGCCGGTAAACATCCGCCCCGTCCGGTTGGCACCGTGGGCCGCCGGCGCCAGGCCGACGATGAGAATCGTCGCGGCCGGGTCGCCGAATCCCGGCACGGGTCGGCCCCAGTAATCCCACTCGACGAACGCGGCGCGCTTCTCGGCCGCGACGCGCTCGCGCCACTCGACCAGGCGCGGGCAACGCCGGCAGCGAACGACCCGCTGCTCCAGCCTCTGTAGCGGCGTCTTGTCGCTCACAGCTCGCCCCGGCGTCCGGTGTTAACCGCCGAATGCAGCTTAGGGGTTGCGCCTTCCGGGAACACGCAGGCTATTTGAGGGGTCAGACAGGCCCACGCAAGCACTCGAAAGGGGATCATGGGGCTCCGAACGAAACCATTTCTCATCATGTTCACGATCTCGGCGGTCCTGTTCATCGTCATCGTGGTCGTCGATCTTCTAACCCCCGTTCCACCCCGGGAACGCTTGCGTCCGTTGCGCCAGCAAGTCGCGGTGCTTCGTGCCGCCGCCGATTCTTGCCGTTCGGCGCTCGAGGGTGAAGAAGCGGCTCTCCTGGCGTCCAGCGCCCGGCTCGACTCGCTGCGGCAGGCCATCGAGTACTACGAGGGTCTCGACCCGCGCGGCGTACCGGCCGACAGCTATGAAGTTTACCTCGAGATCTTCAACACCTACAACAGCGGCGTGCCGGTGCAGGAAGCGGCGGGCGACACGCTGAAGGTACACTGGCAGGCCTGTCTCGATATCACCGAGCGCCATAACGCCCTGGCCGACTCGGCGCGTTCCATCGCTGAGGAGGCTGGCCTGCTCGAGAACCCGGTCGCCCGGGAGCCCACACCCTAGCCCAGCGGATACTGGCCGCGGGCACTCGTTTGCCCAAGATTGCAGCAACGCGGAGCTCGGCTTCCGTGCCCTGCGACCTCACGCGTTGCTGCGTCCTGACTAGCCTCGACCGGCCCGATGATCCCCGCCGCGGCGGGAACATACAAGTGCAATCCTCCAGCACCCTGGATCGCGAATGAGCAAGAAGCTTTGGGATGTCATCATCGTCGGCGGCGGCCCGGCTGGCGTCACCGCCGCTCTGCGATTGGCCAAGGAAAACCTCGACGTCCTGCTGGTCGAGGCCGCCGTCTACCCCGGCGCCGAGAACTGGTCCGGCGCCGTCTATTTCGCCGAACGACTCGCCGACCCGAAGGTCTTGGGCGCGGAAGAACTGGAGCGCGCGCCCTACGAGCGCCGAGTCGTGAAACGCGGCTTCTTCTCGTGCGACGGCTTCACGATGGCCGGCGCCGAGTACCGTGACCCGGACGCGTTCCAACACTGCTTCACCGTTCTGCGACCCGTCTTCGACCGCTACTTGGCCGAGCGCGCCCGGCAGCTGGGCGTCACGCTGCTCAGCGCGACCACGGCCGACGGCCTGATCCGACACGGCGATCGCGTCATCGGCGTCCATACCGATCGCGGGCCCCTGTACGGCGAGCTCGTCTTCTTGGCCGAGGGCGACGCGTCGCACCTGGTCAGCAAAGAGGGTTTCGAAGGCGATCGGGTCCGCGCCAAGCAGAGCGGGCAGCCGGCGTTTCTCCAGGGAGTGAAGGAAGTCATCGAACTGGGCGCGGGTGTCATCGAGCAGCGCTTCGATGTCGGCCCGGACGAGGCCGCCTGCTACGAAGTGCTGTTACGGAATGGCGAACTGGATGGCA
>JASFMO010000329.1:0-4527 GCA_050117535.1 Gemmatimonadales bacterium
CCCTGCGGGAGTAGCTCAGTTGGCCAGAGCATCAGCCTTCCAAGCTGAGGGTCGCGGGTTCGAGTCCCGTCTCCCGCTCTCTTTCAGGCGACGCCGTTTTCGAAAGCTCCGAAGGCGGCGTCGCCCTCGTCTAGGCCAGCGACCGCCGGACTAACGCTTCAGCTTCTCCAAATGGGTCTTTCGGAACTTGGCGACCTTGGGCGCGATTACGAAGCTGCAGTAGGGCTGACTCGGGTTGCGCCGGAAGTACTCCTGATGATAGTCCTCGGCCGGGTAATACTGCTCGAGCGGGGCCACCTCGGTGACGATGGGGTCGTCCCACAACTTCTGCGCCGCTAGCTCGGCAATCACATAATCCGCGGTCGATTTCTGCTCTGGCGTGTGGAAGAAGATGGCCGAGCGGTACTGCGTGCCTACGTCGTTGCCCTGCCGGTTCAGCGTCGTCGGGTCGTGGATCGTGAAGAAGACCTGCAGCAGCTCGCGATACGTGACGACCGACGGATCGAAGGTGATGCGTACGACCTCGGCGTGGCCGGTATGGCCCGCGCATACCTGCTCGTAGGTTGGGTTGGACACGGAGCCGCCCGTGTAGCCCGATTCGACGCTCTCCACACCCTTCAGGTCCTCATAGACTGCCTCTAGACACCAAAAGCAACCGCCTGCCAGGGTTGCGACTTCTCTCTGCTCTTGATTCATGACTCCACGCACGGTTCAGTGCCAAGCGATTTCGGCTTCGCGGAACTCGGTGGTGCCGAGTCAAAGCCGGCATAGACTGCTCGATACACCGCGGGACAGGGTCTAGTTTCCGGCTCTCGAGCATAGCGCACGCGCACCGTCCAGGGGCGGCAGCAGACCTGGCAGTCCTCGCTGTACTCCTGCTGCTCGCCACTGCCCGGATCGAGCGGCAGCACGTTGGTGGCGCCGCAGTAGGGGCAACTGACCTCGGCCTCGGTGTCCACGACTCCGTCGCCGAGCGGGAAGGCCTCGTCGAGATAGTCGTCGAGCATCATAGATCGCCTCGCGTGCTGGATGTGGGAAGGATGCCCTCCGTCCAGTCCGGACGGCCCCGGGCCCTCCGCTAGTCAGAGCGGCGGGCCTCGAAGACCTCCTCGATCCACGATAGGGCTGCGGCGGCGGCGGGGAAACCCACCGTCGGGGCGGCCAGCAGAGCCGCGTGCTCGATCTCCTCGGGCGTTGCGCCCGCTTCGAGCGCCTGACGGACGTGCGAGGCGACGGCCCCCTGGCGGCTGGCTCCGATCGCGATTCCCAGCTTCACCAGGTGACGGGTGCTCGGGTCGAGCGGCCCCACGTCGTAGCAGGCGCCGGCGAAGGCTTCGTGGGTCTCGACGATGTCGGGAAAGCGGCGGCGGATTCGCTGGTAGAGCGCTGGCAAATACTCGTTCATCGCTGGGCTCCTCGCTCCGGGTTGTCGTCAGGCGTCGCTCACTATAGTAGATCCTCGGTTACTTTCGCGCACGGCCGAATCGTGCTAGTGTCGGACCCTGTTTTAGCCACTTTGACTGGGTGTGTCGGCACCAGGAGGATGGATGGAGCAGCAGCCGCTCTTCAACGACGTCATCGGCGTCATGACCGTGATCACGATGATCCCGGTGTTCTTCGTTTGGCTGGAGAAAACGACGAAGTGGAAGGTCTTCGACATCTTGCCAGCGATCATCTGGATCTTCCTCGCACCGATCTTCCTCAGCAACCTGAACGTCATCCCCCGTTCGACCCCCATCTACACGACGTTCAGGTCGTTCGCGGTGCCGATGTTCATCGTCCTGATGCTGCTCGACATCAATATCAAGGAGGTGTTCAAGGTGGCCTGGCGGGGAGCCGGTGTGATGGTGCTGGGCGCCATCGGCATCGTCGTCGGCGCGGTCATCTCCTTCTGGCTGTTCCGGAGCGGCGTGCCGGGGGACACGTGGCGTGGCTATGGGGCGCTGGCGGGGAGCTGGATCGGCGGGACCGGCAACCTGGCCGCCGTCGCCGAGGCGCTCGACACGCCGGGCGAAATGGTGGGGATGGTCGTGCTGGTGGACAACTTCGTCTACGTCGTCTACTTCCCGATCATCCTGACGTGTGCTCGCTGGGCCAAGACGTTCAACCGCTTCAGCCGCGTATCGCAGGCCCAGCTCGATCACTTCACGCAGGCAACCGCGGAAGTCGAGAAGAAGACGCACGAGGTGCACTTCAAGGACATACTCACGCTGGTGGGCTGGTCGTTCGCCGCCATGCTCATCGCCAATACGCTCGCCGGTTTCTTGCCCGAGGTTGGGGCCGTGCTGCGGGAAGGGACCTGGGCCATCCTCTTGGTCACGACCATCGGCATCGGACTGGCCGCGACGCCGCTGCGAAAGATCCCGGGCACGATGCCGCTCGCCATGACGCTGACCTACATCTACATGACGATGATGGGCGCGCAGGCCGACCTGCGGAACATCGGGGGCGCCCAGTGGTTCCTGGTGGCGGGGTTCGTCTGCATCGCGGTCCATTTCGTCTTCATCATCATCGGGGCCAGGCTGTTCCGCGTCGACGTGAGCATGGCGGCGGTCTCGAGCGTCTCGGCGGTGGGCGGTGCGGCCTCGGCGCCGGTGGCGGCCGCCTACCACCGCGAGGAATTGGTGCCGATCTCGATCATGCTGGCGCTGCTGGGCTACGCGCTCGGCAACTACCTGGGCGTGGCGACGGCCTACTTCTGTAACTTGTTGATATGATAAGCTTTACGGTCCCGGGCGCCGTCGTGGCCCGGAGCCGGACCGACGGCAACCGAGGTTGTGGAAGACCCGCAGCTTAGGACCTCACTCCTCCCGCAGCACGGACACCGGATCAACGCGTGTGGCGCGGCGCGCCGGCCAATAAGCCGCCAGTAGCGACACGCCGACCAGGAAAACCGCGAAGACTGCATAGGTGATCGGCTCGACAGGATCGACCTCGTACAGAACACTGGACAGCAGCCGGGTCAGGGCGAAGGCGGCGAACAGCCCCAGCGCGACGCCGAGCGCGGCGACTTTCAGTCCTTGCCCGGCCACCAGGCGTACGACGTCGCCGGCATGAGCCCCGATCGCCATTCGGATGCCGATCTCGCGCAGTCGCTGGACGACCGCGAAGGACATGACCCCAAAGATTCCGATGGCGGATAGCACCAGCGCGAGGACGCTGAAAATGGTCAAGAGACCGCCGACCAGCCGGGTGTTCGAGAGCGCCTCGCGCACGTAGCCCTCCATCGTCTCGATTTGATAGAGCGGTATTTCGGGATCCAATGCGTTCAGCTCGCGGCGGACCATTTCGGTCAGCATCAGCGGGTCGGCCACCGTCTTGGCCGCGATGTGAACGGCGGAAGTCCAGTGCCCGTTCATCTGCGCGAACGGCACGTAGATCGTAATACGGGCAGGTGTCTCAAGCTCGTAGTGGCGGACGTTCCTGACCACGCCGACAACCGTGCGGTACTTCAGGATCGGGTCCCCACCGGTCAATTCCTCCGCCTCGTTCATCAAGCTGACGCGTTTGCCGATGGGGTCTTCGCCGGGCCAGAACTTCTCCGCCATGGTCTCGTCGATCATGCAAACGAGCGCGGCGCCATCGCGGTCCTGTTCGTTGAAGACGCGGCCACGTAGCAGGGGGATGCCGAAAGTCCAGAGGTGATCGGGTGTCACCATATAGTAGAGAACCGACTGGAGGTTCTCCGGGTCAGGAGCGACGCCTTCCGGCACGAGGCTCTGTTCCCAGCTGTTGCCCTGCAGCGGCACGATCTGAGTCAAGGACGCTGACTGCACTCCGGGGAGCGCCTGTACGCGCCGCAGCAAGCTGTCGAAGAACGGCCAGGCCTTCTCCTTCTCGTCGTAGCGGATGCGTGGCAGCGAGATACGCGCCGTGAAGATGTTGGCCGAGTCGAATCCTTTGTCGACGTTGTGCAATTGTCGCAGGCTCTGGATCATTAGCCCTGCCCCGATCAACAGGACGAGTGAGAGCGCGACCTCACCGACCACCAGTCCCGAGCGTAGGTGCTGCCGGGCTCGGCCCGCAGTGCCACCGCGACCCCCCTCTTTCAGCTCAGCGGCCAACGGTTGCCCGGAGGCGCGCAATGCCGGCGCGATGCCGAACAGCAAGCCGGACCCCACGGCAACGACGAATGTGAAAGCGAGGACCGTGTAGTCGAGCCCGATGCGCCCGAGCAGAGTCGAGGGGATGCTGTCGGCCACCGCCGGCTGCAGCAGACGAATCCCGGCATAGGCGAGCCCGATTCCGAGGACGCCGCCGGCGAGCCCGAGCAGGACGCTCTCGGTGAGCAACTGGCGTACGACCCGTCGGCGTCCGGCGCCCAAGGCCAACCGGACGGCCAGCTCGCGGCGCCTGCTTTCGCCGCGCGAGAGGAGCAAGCTGGCGACGTTCGCACAAGCGATGAGCAAGACGAACCCTACGGCACCCATCAGGATCAGGATGGCCGCACGAACGTCACCGACATAGGTGTCGCTCAACGTCTCGAGTCGAGCGACGGCGACCTCCTGGCCTTCCTCTTCCGCGATC
>JASFMO010000330.1:0-4525 GCA_050117535.1 Gemmatimonadales bacterium
CTCTGAGACAGACATTGACTTGACACGAGGCCCCCAAGAACAGACCATGCGCAAACCGGCCGAGGGACTGGGTCGGCGCCCTCGGCGGCGCTATCTTGTCCACCACAACAAACCGGAGTGCGGATAATGCTCTTGAGACGTTTCTACAACGACAAGTTGGCCCAAGCCAGCTACTTGATCGGCTGCCAGGCGACGGGCGAATCGCTGATCGTCGATCCCAACCGCGATGTCCAGCAGTACGTCACAGCCGCCGAGCAGGCGGGATTGCGAATCACCCACGTCGCCGAGACGCACATTCACGCCGATTTCGTGTCCGGCGTGCGCGCGCTGGCCCAGCGGACCGCCGCTACCGTGTATCTCTCCAACGAGGGAGGCGCCGAATGGCAGTACGTGTTCGCGGCACAGGACGGAGCCCGGTTGCTCGGGCACGGTGATTCGTTCAGGGTCGGCAACGTCGAGATCACCGCCCTGCATACTCCGGGACACACGCCCGAACACCTCTGTTTCGTTCTCACGGACATGGCCGCCGCGGATCAACCGATGGGCGTGTTTACGGGAGATTTCATCTTCGTCGGGGACGTTGGACGCCCGGATCTCCTCGAGCGAGCGGCGAATATCGAGGGGACGATGGAGCAGGCGGCGCGGGTCCTGTACCAGTCTCTCCAGCGATTCCGGGCCCACCCCGACTACTGGCAGGTCTGGCCGGCACACGGCGCCGGATCGGCATGTGGGAAAGCGCTGGGTGCGGTGCCGCAATCGACGCTCGGCTATGAGAAACTGTTCAACTGGGCGTTTCGCAGCGCCAGCCAGGCCGAATTCATCACTTCCATCCTCACGGGTCAGCCGGAGCCGCCGAAATACTTCGCCGAGATGAAGCGCATCAACAAGGAAGGGCCGCCGACCTGCGCCGCCTACCCGCGGCCCGAGCGCCTCGCGGAGTCGCGCCTCGCCGACATCTTGAGCTCAGGCGCCCTGGTCGTGGACACTCGCCACAATGGGGACTTCGCCGAGGGGCACGTTCCCGGCACTATCAACATACCGCTCGACAAGTCGTTCATCGCTTGGGCGGGCTGGCTTTTACCGTACGACCGTGAGTTCTACTTGATCGTTGAGGAAGAGGCCGGCACCTCGGCCATCGACGAGGCCATCCGCGACCTGTCGCTGATCGGCCTCGATCGGATCGCCGGCTTCTTCGGGAGCGCCGCCCTCGAGTCCTGGCTTCAAGAGGGGCGCCGGCTGGGCACCAGCGACGAGCTGAGCTCCGCCGATCTAGTCCGTCAGATGAAGGACAACGGTGTCACCGTCCTGGATGTTCGGGAGCCGGCCGAGTGGGAGGAGACGCGGATTCCCGGAGTCGCGAACATCCCGCTCGGCTATCTCACGGACCGAACGGACGAAATCCCCCGTGACCGGCGCGTCGTGCTGCATTGTCGGGAGGGATGGCGATCTTCCATCGCTGCGAGTCTACTGCGGGCGAACGGCTTCGAAAACGTCGTCAACCTGAAGGGTGGCATTCGCGCCTGGATGAACGACGGGAATCCCGTCGAAGAGGCTTAGCCGGGCTGCCGCGGTCGCAGGGGCCCCTCGGGAACCGATGATCCGGCGAGCGAATCAAGGAGTGGGTTGGTATATCTGACAGTGGCGGAGGCGTGACATGGGGATCACCCGCGAAGTCCTATTACGCGGTTCACGAAGTCGCTGGCTGGCCGACCAGCTGACGCGTCGTAGCTTCACGCGCCGGGCCGTACGGCGCTTCATGCCAGGTGAGAGCATCGATGACGCCCTCGCGGCGGCTGACGGGCTGCATCAAAAGGGCATGGGCACGATTCTGACTCTGCTCGGCGAGAATATCAGCCGCGCCGATGAGGCCGAGACGGTCGTCCGACACTACCTGGGTTCGCTCGCCCAGATCGAAGCGCGCGGGTTCGATAGCGACATCTCGATCAAGCCGACACAGCTCGGCCTCGACCTCGATTACGAGAGAACTTACGAGCGCTACGAGAAGCTCGTCGGGCGAGCCGGCGAGCTCGGCCGTATGATCGCCGTGGACATGGAGGACAGCTCCTACGTCGACCGTACCCTCGAGCTCTATCGACGGCTGCGCGAAGACCACGCGAATGTCACGCTCTGTCTCCAGGCCTACCTCTACCGAACTGCCAGCGACCTCGAGTCGTTGTTGCCGCTCGCTCCGGCGATTCGTCTCGTCAAAGGCGCCTACAAGGAGCCACGCGAGCTGGCCTACCGGCGCAAGAACGATGTGGACGCCAATTTCCTCACCTTGGCCGAAGTTCTGCTGCAAGCTCGCAAACGCGATCCCGGCGTGCGCGTCTTCTTCGGCACACACGACACCCAACTCCTCGACACCGTCTTCCGTCGAGCCGCGGCGCTCGACCTTCCCAAGGACGCGTTCGAGGTCCAGGTGCTATACGGAATCCAGCGGGCAGCGCAGATTCAGTTGGCCGCCGAGGGCTATCCGGTGCGTGTCCTGATCAGCTACGGTGACTCTTGGTTCCCGTGGTACATGCGCCGCTTGGCCGAACGACCGGCCAACGTCTCCTTTCTCCTCAAGAACCTCGTCTCCCGCTGACCGGCCGGATGAGGAAGTTCAAGTGGCCATTGGCCGCCGTCGCTCTCTTCGCGGCGGTGCTCCTTACCCTCACGCTCGTCGGCTCGCTTCTGCCACGACGCCACGTCGCCCGAGCCTCGATCACCTTGAACCAACCCGCCGATTCCGTCTGGTCGGTGATCCGCGACTTCGCGGCCTATCCGTCGTGGTGGTCCCGGATCGAGGCGATGGAGCGTATCCCGGACCGCCCCAGAGAAACGTGGTCGCAGCGCGACAAGTACGGCGACGAGATCCCCATCGAGATACTCCAATCTCAGCCGGCGCTCCGCCTCGTGACTCGGATCGCCGCCGAAGACCTGCCGTACGGCGGGACCTGGACTTACGAACTCACCGCCTCCGTCGCCGGCACCACCCTCACCATCACCGAGGACAGTGAGGTTCGCAACCCGATCTTTCGTCTCATGTCTCGCTTCGTCTTCGGCCACTACGGAACCCTCGACGCGTATCTGCAGGCCCTCGGCCGTCGGTTCGGCGAGCCAGCCACCATCACGCATCATCCGGCGGGATAGACCTCCACCCGGTTCGGTCCCCGCACGGCTACGGCACGGTAACCGTTCCCATTCTAGTTACCATACGGTAACGAGCACCGCGATTTCTGTACCCTCCAGCAGGGACCGTCAGTGCGCTTAAGTCATTGCAAATAATATGGATAGGCCGTCTGGCGCACGATTGGTACGCCCCCTGCTCTCCCTAGACCGCGGAGGATGTAGAAGCGAGTCGATAGAGCGAGGGAGAGGCGAAGATGTCAGGGACGAAACTGATGAGGTGCCCACACTGCCGAAACGTCGGCGAATGCGTCTGGGTTGGCTTCGGGAAGGATTGGGTGCTTTGCCAGCACTGCCAGCGCCGGGTCCGCTGGAGCGAAGTGATGAGCAAGTACCTGGTCTCGAGCGAGGAAGAATGGAAGAGCAACCGCGAGAAGGTGGCCGCCTACCACTAGCTTCGCTGGCGACCCCGGCCTCGCGCTCGAATGCAAAAGGAAGAGCACGAACGATAGGTGGAGAGACTACGATGAGCGCAACGACCAAGAACAGCTGGACCGATGCTTCCGAGCACGGGCTGGTTTGGAGCTAAGAGAGCGGGTTGTCACCAGAGAAGCCCGGACATCGCTTCCCTCCCCACTTCCATTTCCCTTCACACAAATGGCCTCAAACAAGACTTCCGCAGCGCGGCGTCCCGGTCTGCTTGACCACGCAGCCCGGGCGATCGTTGATCCGCCCCTAGCTAAACGCCAACACTACGATCGGATCGCCGCCACCAGCGCGGCGCCGTGCAGTTTGCCGTTCTCGATGAAGATGCGATTGGCGTCGAAACCCGCGGCCAGGACGCCCGCGATGAAGACGCCGGGGACGTTCGTCTCCATCGTCTCGGGATCGTGCCGCGGAATGCCCGACTTCTCGTCAACCTCCACCCCCAGCCGGCGGAGGAAGCGCGTGTCCGGAGTGTAGCCGGTCATGGCGAAGACCCAATCGTTCGCGATCCGCTCCTCGACTCCCGTTTCCACACTTCTCAAGATCGCGTAGCCTGAACCGATCTCCGCGACGCGCGTCTGAAAGCGAACGGCGATGGATCCCTCCTTCGTCCGGTTTTCGATGTCGGGACGCACCCACGGTTTGACGCCCGAGTCGAAGGAATCGAGGAAGTGCGCCATCGTCACCCGCGCCCCAGTTCGCCACAGATCCAGCGCGGCGTCCACGGCCGAGTTGCCGCCCCCGATGACCAAGCAATCCTGATCGTAGTACGGGTGGGCCTCCCGGTAGTAGTGCGTCACCCTTGGCAGATCCTCGCCCGGCACGTTCAACAGATTCGGCGTGTCGAAGTAGCCGGTGGCCACGACGACGTGACGGGCTCGATAGGTCCGCTCCTCACCATCTCTCCGCCGGCTCCGCACCGCGAAGT
>JASFMO010000331.1:0-4521 GCA_050117535.1 Gemmatimonadales bacterium
GGTCATGCGGCACCCAAACAGCGGCACGGAGAGGTCGGCGCCCGCGCATGCCGCCTCTCTGAGTAACTATAGCGCATCATCGCCCGACCCGGAACTCGAGCTCGGATGCCGACGAATCCGCCGCCGGCGCCAGCAACCGCAGGTTGGCCCCTTCCTTCACGACTTTCGCCTCTCCGTCGACGCTGACGATGGCGGCCGCCGCGTCGCGCGGAAGCTCGACGCGGATGATGCCGGGCCCCGCGTCCAGCACTTCGATCCAACCCGCTCCGGTTCGGTATCGGGCACCCTCAGCGGTCACGGCAGCATCCGTGCCCGCTGTGACGACGATTCGCACCCGCGCATCCGGAGCGGCGTCCTGGATGTCGATCCGAACCCGCCCATCCACCGGCGCTACGGCGATCCCAGCCGCTTCCCGCGACCGCTCGAGCGGCTCGACCGCGACCGCCTCTGGCGATGGGGTCTCGGCGGCGATGCCGAGCAGCGACTTGGCGCCCGACCACGCATCGTCCACCCATGCCCGAACGGGGGAGCCGGGGATCGCCGCCGCGCCCGCCCCTCCGACGACAAACACCAGCACCGCCGCCTTGGCCAGCGCGCGGAGCGCCACGTGGCGCTGTCCCCGGCTCTTCCGGCGAGCGATTACGGCATCGAAGCCATAGTCGGGCGTCACATCGAATCGCTGCACGGCCGCCGTGAACCCGTGCGAGACCGCCCTCACTCCGGCCAGCTCGGCGCCGCACGCCGAGCAATCCTCCACGTGCTGGGCCACCTCGGCGCGGCGGTCCGCCGGCAGCTCGCGGTCGAGATACTCGAGAAGCTCGTGTCTAGCTATGTGAGGCATGGCCTCCGCCTCTGGGCTCGTGTTCTGCATCCTCCGCCGAATCGGTCCCCGCCGGTTCGTAGGTTCTGGCGAATCGCTCGAGCGCGCGAGCCAGCAGCTTGCCGACCGAGCCGGGCGCGACCCCGACCAGCTTCGCGATCTCCGTATATCGGAACCCTTCCTCGCGCAGCATCAGCAGCTGCCGATCGCGTGGCGAGAGTCGGTCGAGCGTCGCTCGGACCGAGTCGATCCTTTCGTCGCGCTCGAGCTCTTCGTCCGGGCGCTCCGGCGAATGACGCGACGGTTCCCCGTGCTGGAGCAACAGCTTCCGTCGTCGTTCGCGCATCCGGGCGCGATCCCGGACCAGGTTCGTCGCGACGGTGAACAGCCAACTCCGCACCTTGGCTTCGGGCACGGGGTTGTCCAGCAGCCGCACGAACGACTCCTGGGCGATATCCGCAGCCGCATCCGCGTCCCCCGTCAGCCGGTAGAGGTAGCGGAACAGCGCGGGATGATGGCTCGCGAACGCTGCTTCGAGATCCAAGGCAGTCCGAAGTTGGTCCGTCCACACTTCAAGAACGTCTGTCACCGATCGAATGTGACAGATAGCTGCCTCAGCCCCCAACCGAAAGTAGGGGTCCTCCTCCTGCTCGTGATCCTGATCGTGATCGTAATCGTTACCGTGATCCTCCCGGCACCCATCGCGCCGCGAGCGACGACGATCAGGATCACGATCACGATCAGGAGTAGGAGTGGGAGGGACGGTGTCACAAGGGAGGGGCGCGGGACGTTCTATCTGTGAGTAGCCATAAGCACTTTCAGCTCTTTAAGCCTTTTCAAACTCGGGAGAGGGTGAAGGATGGACGCGAGGCTTCGATGGTATGGCGTTCTCCCGCTGGCGGTCGCGCTGGTGCCGCTGGCCGGCTGCGGTGATGGTCCGACCGGACCGAGCGGCAAGATCGAGGGGTTGCCTCGGCCGCTCGACGTCTCCGAGGTAGAGATCGTCAACGCGAACAACCACTTCGGCTTCGACCTGCTGCGCGAGCTGAACGCTGCCGACCCGGACTCGAACATCTTCATCTCGCCGTTGAGCGCCTCGATGGCTCTGGGCATGACGCTGAACGGCGCCGCCGGTTCGACGTACGACGCGATGCGGGCCACCCTGGGGTTCGGCGAGATGTCCAATGAAGCGATCAATCAGTCGTACCGAGGCCTGATCGACCTGCTCATCGATTTGGACCCGAGGGTCACCTTCGGCCTCGGCAACTCGATCTGGTACCGAGAGGGCTTCCCGGTCGAGCAGGATTTCCTCGATACCACGCGCGAATACTTCGACGCGGAGGTCGCGGCGCTCGACTTCAATGACCCGGCATCGGTCGGGGTGATCAACGGCTGGGTCGAGGAGAAGACGGCCGGCAAGATCGATCAGATCATCGAGCCGCCGATCAATCCCCTCACCATCATGTTTCTGATCAACGCCATCTACTTCAACGGGACGTGGACGTACGAGTTCGATCCGGAGGAAACCGAGCAGGCGCCGTTCTATCGCCCAGACGGGTCGACGGTTCCGATCATGCTCATGGCCCAGGAGACCGACCTCGCCTACGTAAACCACGAACGCTACCAGGCCGTCGATCTGCCCTACGGGGGGGAGGCCTTCTCGATGACCGTCGTGCTGCCGCGCGAAGAGGTCAGCATCGATTCGCTGGTCGCCGAATTGGACACGGAAGGCTGGGAATCCCTGCTCGCCGATGCCCGGGTTACCGGCCTCGAACTGCACCTCCCCCGCTTCAAGCTCGAATACGAGAAGGTGCTGAACGATGCGCTGAAGGCGTTAGGGATGGAGGTCGCTTTTGTCGGTGGCGCGGCGGATTTCAGCCGCATCGCGGTCGGCCGCGAGCTGTATATCAGTCGGGTCAAGCAGAAGACGTTCGTGGAGGTCGACGAAGAGGGGACCGAGGCGGCGGCGGTCACGGTGGTGGAGATGAGAGAAACCTCGATCCCCAGCGGTCCTCCCCTGATGCGGGTCGACCGCCCCTTCCTGTTCGCTATCCGCGAGCGGTTTTCGGGAACGATCCTCTTTATCGGCAAGATCATCAATCTGCCCGCGACCTGATCGACGCCAGGGACTTCGCGTAAGGCTGGCATGCATCGAGAGGTCTGAGCCACTCAGATTGGAGGGACGCTTTGATGACAGCGCATACCCGTCGCATCGGTCGAGCCCTGGCCGCCGCGGTCCTCGTGCTGGCGTATCCGGGCATCGTCACCGGTCAGCTCATCTCGCTGAAGACCGTCCCTATCGCGGCGGGAGATCAGTTCCAGCTGTTCCCGTCCCAGAACCAGGCGATGGGCGGCGTCGACATCGCGCTCGACGATACTCTGCTCGACCCCTTCATCAACCCGGCGAAGGGAAGCCTGCTGAGCGGCGCGATGATCTTCACCTCGCCGACCCTCTACGATGTCTCCGGCGATTTCGGCAACGGGCGCTCGGTTCCGCTGGGCGCGCTGTTGGGCTCGTCATCGTGGTACGGCGGCTTCGCGGTGGCGTTGCAGCAGCTCGAGCCGGTCAACCCGGCGTTCGCCGGGCCGGTGTTCGGGGGGCCGTGGTCGCCGCCCACCGTGCTGAGCCAAAGCTCGGCCAACAACCTCTACGCCTTCGGGATGGTGGGCCGCTCGCTGGACGGCAAGCGCGCCTCGATCGGGGGGAGCATCTTCTGGGCGGATCTGGAGGCGCTGGAGGGCGTCGATCTACTGTACGCCGGCAGCCAGCGGATCGAGCAGTCGGGCCATCTGCTGGGGATTCGCTTGGGACTGTTCGGCGAGTTGGATGTCGGCCAGACCTACGAGGTTTTGCTGTTGTACAACGGCCTGGACATGACTCATGACGTTACGTACTGGGAGCCGGTTCCCGATCCGCTGCCCGGCATGCCGTTCGAGCAGTTTCGCGTGGAGCAGAACCAGGACAAGACGAACACGTGGGGCGTTCACCTGGGTTATACGCACCCGCTGGCGGGGAAAGGCTGGCGGGTGGGAGCGATCCTCACCGGCAACTACAAGTCGCACCCGAAGATCCCGAATTACGACATCATGAACATCCCGCGCGACCCGGGCGACTCGTGGGGCTTCAACCTGGGACTCGGCGTGTCGCGTTCGCTCGGGCCCACGGTCTTCGGCGCCGACCTGATCCTCGAGCCGATCTGGAGCGAGACGTGGGCCGAGGCGGCGGAGCCGGTGACGACGGCGAGTGGCAAGATCATACCCGAAGGCGAGAAGACCGTCGACAACGACTTCCAGTTCATGAACATGGCGTTGCGCCTGGGGGTCGGCGTCACCCACAAGCGGGCCAATTTCCAGTTGGGCCTCCAGGTCAAGTCGTACGACTACACGCTCGAGCAAATGAACTTCGTGGAAGAGCGGTTCCGCCAGCAGGACGAGAGCTGGTTCGAGTGGACGCCGACGTTCGGGGTCGGACTGGCCTTCTCCGAATTCGAGGTGCGCTACGCCGGGCGCGTGACGACGGGGACGGGCCGGCCGGGCGTGTCGTGGTGGTCGGTCGCCGAGCCTATGGCGTTCGATGCCGCGGCCGGCGGCGATTTCATCGTGGCGCCGTCGGGTCCGCTGACGTTGCAGGACGCGGACGTCTGGGCGCACCAGTTGTCGCTGGTCATTCCCCTCGGCACGTAGTGGTCGGGCGCGACGGA
>JASFMO010000332.1:0-4519 GCA_050117535.1 Gemmatimonadales bacterium
TTTGTACCCTCGAATACTTGAACGTGGACCCCTGAAGGACCAATTCGACATGGCTATAGATAAAGAAAGCGTCAAAAGGCACCCGATCAGAGTCGTCGCGCGCCGCACCGGGCTCACTCGCGACGTCCTGCGCGCCTGGGAACACCGTTACAGCGCCATCGAGCCTCTTCGCACACCAGGCGGGCAACGACTCTACTCGGATGACGACATCGACCGCCTCCGCCTGCTTCGTCAAGCCATCGAGGCGGGGCGCCGCATCGGGCAATTGGCCGAGCTCACGAGCGACGAGCTGGCGCGTTTGGTTCAGGAGGATGAACGAGCCAGTCTGGATTTGGTGGACGCCGAAACCGCCTCTCCGCCCCGGGGCGCTCCCGAGCACTTCCTCGCCCAGTCGCTCGCGGCTTGTCAGGAAATGAACGCATTCGAGCTGGACGCCATTCTGTCACGGGCCGCGGTCTCGCTGGAAGCGATGGACCTGGTCGACCACGTCATCACACCGCTCATGATCGAGATCGGCGATCTCTGGCACGACGGTCGGCTGCTTCCTAGTCAGGAGAGCATGGCCACCGGGGTGGTGCGCCGAACGCTCGAGAACGTCCGGCGTTCGCTGCAAGGCGCCAGCGGCCCGGCGCTGGTGGTGGCGACACCCAGCGGCCAGCACCATGAGATCGGCGCTCTGCTCGCGGCGACAGCCGCGGCGGCGGATGGTTGGCGAGTCACTTTCCTCGGAACTGACATCCCAGCCGATTCCATCGCCATGGCGGCCGGGAAGACGAATGCGCTGGCGGTGGCACTCAGCCTCACCTACCCGCCGGTTGACCCGGCGCTACCCAGCGAGCTGCGGACATTGCGTGCCGCGCTGCCCGATGAGATCATGCTGATCGTCGGTGGCCGATCGGCGGCTGGCTATCGCGCCGTGCTGGACGAGATCGGCGCCCTGTCGCTCCCCGACGCGCCCGCTCTGCGATCGGCGCTCGACCTGGTCCGCACTAACCGGAGCAACGGCAACGGCAAGCGTTCCTACTGATCGAACCGGGAGGGTGGCTTGAGCCAGATTCCGGAATCTCGAATCCGCGTCTGCAACGACGCCTCGGTGAACGCGGATGGCGACTACGTCTTGTACTGGATGATCGCCTTCCGGCGTACTCGGTGGAACCACAGTCTGCAGCGGGCCGCGGAGTGGGCCGAGAAGCTGGCGAAGCCGCTCCTGGTACTGGAAGCGCTGCGGGTCGGCTACCCCTGGGCGAGCGAACGTCTCCATCGCTTCATAGTGGAAGGGATGGCAGACAATGCACGTCAGCTTCGCCAGCGGGATGTGATCCACTACGCCTACGTGGAAGACCAGCCAGACGCCGGCAAGGGCCTGCTACAGGATCTCGCGTCCAGAGCCTGCCTCGTCATCACCGATGACTTCCCCGCCTTCTTCTTGCCGCGTATGGTGGCAGCGGCCGCGCGCCAACTACCGGTGCGCCTCGAGGCCATCGATTCGAACGGCCTGCTGCCGCTGAGGGCTACGGACCGCGTATTCGAGACGGCGTACTCCTTTCGACGCTACATTCAGAAGAACCTGGTCCCTCACCTGACCGACTTTCCGCTGCGCGATCCGCTGGCCGATCGACGGTTGGCGCCGCCGGTCGACCTTCCCGCACACACGACCGATCGCTGGCCCAATGCGGTGTCGGCGCTGCTGACTGACAGTGTGGGTCTGGCTGACCTTCCGATCGATCACGACGTCCCGGTCACCGAAATCGTCGGTGGAGCGACCCAAGCAGACACCGTACTGCAGCGATTCCTGGCCGAACGCCTGCCGGACTACGCGGAGGAGCGTAACCACCCCGACACCGAAGCGGCGAGCGGCCTGTCACCCTACCTCCACTTCGGCCACATCTCCAGCTTCGAGATATTCGACGCCCTGATGACCGGTGAGGACTGGGACCATGACCGACTGGCCGGCGACGCTTCCGGAAAGCGCAGCGGCTGGTGGGGAACGAGCGAAAACGCAGAGGCGTTCCTGGACCAGTTCATCACCTGGCGTGAACTGGGCTTCAACAGGTGCGCACACCGGGACGACTACGACCGCTACGACTCCCTCCCCGGCTGGGCGCGAGCGACGCTCGCCGAGCACACGTCGGATGAGCGGCGCTACCTGTATTCGCTGTCCGAACTCGAGGCGTCGCAGACGCACGACGAGATCTGGAACGCGGCGCAAAACCAGCTACGCCGTGAGGGGCGCCTCCACAATTACCTGCGGATGCTGTGGGGTAAGAAAATCCTCGAATGGAGCCCCACTCCCCAGGACGCCCTCGAGGTGATGATAGAGCTCAACAACAAGTACGCCCTCGACGGGCGCGACCCCAATTCGTACAGCGGCATCTTCTGGTGCCTGGGCCGCTACGACCGGCCCTGGGGCCCCGAGCGGCCAATCTTCGGCAAGATTCGTTACATGAGCTCCGCGAACACAGCGCGTAAGTTGCGACTGTCGGAATACCTGGAGAAATACTCGCCCTCAGCCGGAGGCGAAGCCGATGCCTAAGGCCCTGTTCCGAAACCGTGTCGCCGCTCCAGCCGAAGAGGTCTTCGCCTGGCACAGCCGGCCGGGGGCCCTGGAGCGCCTGATCCCGCCGTGGGAAGACGTACGAGTGCTCGAGCGGACCGGCGGACTGGAGGACGGGGCGACGACGGTCATCAGCCTGCGTAAGGGTCCATTCCGGGTCCGCTGGACGGCCAGGCATCGTGACCACATCGAGGGTCGCCAGTTCGTCGACGAGCAGATCGAAGGCCCATTCGCCGCCTGGCGTCACACCCACCGCTTCACGCCGACGGGGCCCGACGAGTGCTTGCTGGAAGATGAGATCGATTACGCGCTCCCCTTCGGAGTCATCGGTCGGCTACTGGGAGAGCGAAGCGTCCGCTCCGACCTGGAGCGTGCCTTTCCCTTCCGCCACCGCCGCACCGCCGACGACCTCGCCCGCCACGCCCAGTTCCGCGGGCGGCCGCGGCTCGACGTGGCCATCGCCGGGGCCTCGGGACTGATCGGCCGGAACCTGACGGCGTTCCTATCGACCGGTGGTCATCAGGTGCGACGTCTCGTGCGGCGGCAACCCCAACCCGGAACTCGCGAAATCTACTGGAATCCACGCCTGGGCGATCTCGACGCCGGGGGCCTGGATGGCCTCGACGCCGTCATCCACCTCTCGGGCCGGAACCTGGCCGCCTGGCGGTGGACGCCGGCGATCAAGCGAGAGATCGAATACAGTCGCGTGGCCAGCACGCACTTTCTTTGCGAGACGCTCGCCCAGATGCCTCGGCCGCCTCGCACGCTGATCTGCGCGTCGGCGATCGGCTACTACGGCGACCGAGGCGACGAAGCGGTCGACGAGGCGGCCGCGCCCGGCACCGGATTCCTCGCCGAGCTGTGCGAGCGTTGGGAAGCGGCGACGGAGCCAGCGCAGGAAGCCGGTATCCGGGTCGTCAACCTACGCACAGGCCTGGTGTTGACCGCCTCGGGCGGCCTGCTGCGCAATATGCTACTCCCCTTTCGTCTCGGACTGGGGGGACAGCTGGGCGACGGCCGACAGGTGATGAGCTGGATCGCCCTCGATGACATGTTGGGTGTCATCCTGCACGCGCTGTACGACGATCAGTTGTCCGGCCCATTGAACGCGGTCTCGCCCGCCCCGGCCACGAACCAGGAGTTCACCCGGACCCTGGCGCGAGTGCTGCGACGCCCCGCGGTCTTCGGTGTCCCCGCTCCGCTGCTGACGGCTCTGTTCGGCGAGATGGGGCGCGAGCTGTTTCTGAGCGGCGCACGCGTGCGGCCGAGCAAGCTCGAGGCGACGGGCTACGGTTTCCGGCACCAGACGCTCGAGCCGGCGCTCCGCTGGGAACTGGGCCGCTGAGGTCGGCGTGGCCGAGGGTCACAGCGTCGTCCGCTGGGCGCGGTCGCTCCGGTCGCTAGTTGGCGAGCCCCTGCTTGACGTCGAGCTACCGAAACGCTGGGGCGATCGTGCGGCGGCGCTCCCGGGACAACATCTGGTCGCGGTCGGCACCCACGGCAAGCACTTGCTGCTCTATCTGTCCGGGGGCTCGACCCTTCACTGTCACGCCATGATGTATGGTTCTTGGCAGTTCGGCCGCCCGGGCAAGTCACTGCGAAAACCCGCAAAGAACGTTCGGCTGCGCCTCACCACGGCGAAGAGTGAGGCGGTGTTCTTCAACGGGCCCGTGGTCGAGCTACTCACCGAAGCAGAGCTTCGGGCACACGAAAAGCTCAACGCGCTAGGACCCGACATTCTTCACCAAGACTTTGACCGCGATGAGGCGTGGAGGAGACTCCAGACGACACCTTCGCGCGCAATCGGCGATGCGTTGCTGGACCAGACGCTGGTCGCCGGCATAGGCAACATCTTCAAGTCCGAGGGATTGTTTCTGGCCGGCGTCAACCCGCTCGCTCCGGTTGACCTGATCACTCCCTCTCAAGCGATGCGAATATGGGATGTTACGATCCCAATCATGCACT
>JASFMO010000333.1:0-4492 GCA_050117535.1 Gemmatimonadales bacterium
CGGAGCCCTTTTTCACGACGTCGGCAAGTCCCGCGTCCCGATCACTATCCTGAATAAGGAAGGCCGGTTGGACAAAGAGGAATGGAGGGTGATGAGTCAGCACCCCGATTTCGGGCTCGTGCTGCTGTTCGATCTGCACGGCTTCGAGGAACCGCCCTTTCGTGCCATGCTCACGGCCTACGAGCACCACATGCGTATCGATTTCTCGGGCTATCCCAGAGTGCTGCGGAAGCGTTGGATGGGCTTTTTCTCCCGGATCGTCGCCGTGGCGGACGCGTTCGACGCGGCGACCAGTAAACGCAGCTATCAGTACATACCGTTTCCCCCCGACGAGGTGTTGCGCGAGATGCGGGACAACCCGTCACGCGGTTTCGACCCCACGATCGTCAAGGCGTTCGTCAACATGATGGGCATTTATCCGATCGGCACGCTCTGTATTCTCGATTCCGGCGAGTTGGCGGTTGTCGTGGCCCCGAGTCCTGACCCCGAGGAGTTGCACCGTCCACTGGTGCGAATCGTGTCCGATTCCAGCGGGCGGCGCCTGCCCGAGCCACCGCTTGTCGACCTGTCGGAGTCGCTGGAGGTCACGGGCCGACCGGCACGGACTATCGTGAAGACCACGGATCCGGATAAGTACAACATCAAAGTCTCCGACTACGTTGTCTGATCGAGATGTCCTCGAAGGACGGCTAGCCGCGACCTTCCGGCAACTCGGCCAGCGTCGGCGTCGAGCCTTCATCCCCTACGTCACGGCCGGAGACCCGGCGCCGGATTCGACCGTCGACGTTCTGGAGATGCTCGTCGATGCGGGCGCCGACGTAGTGGAGTTGGGCATCCCGTTCAGCGATCCCCTGGCCGACGGGCCGACCATCCAGGCGGCCGCTTGGCGCGCTCTCGGCCGCGGCGTCGACGTCGCGCGCGTCTTGAACTGGACGAGCGATTTCGCGGCGCAGTGGGACACGCCGATCGTGCTGTTTAGCTACCTGAACCCGATCCTCCGCTATGGGGCCGAGCGCTTCGTGCAAGACGCTCGCGAGGCAGGTGCCGCCGGCCTTCTGATCACCGACCTTCCGGCGGGCGAGGACCCGGAACTGGACTTGGCCCTGGGTTCGGGCGACGTCGATCTGGTGCGACTGATCGCCCCGACCACGCCGGCGGACCGTCTACCGCGGATCTTGCAGACCGCACGGGGGTTTATCTACTACATCTCACGGACCGGGGTCACCGGCGAGCGCGACCAACTGAGGGCCGAGTTGGCGTCGGAGATTGGGGCGTTGCGCGGGAGTGTGAATCTGCCTATTGCCGTGGGGTTCGGTATTTCGAGTCCGGAGCAGGCACGAACCGTTGCCTCGGTGGCCGACGGCGTGGTCGTCGGCAGTGCCCTCGTGAGGACTTTGGCGGAGGAAGGCTTGGACGCGACACGCCGTTTGGCGCTCGCGCTCAGAACTGCGATCGATGCGGCTACCCCTTGAGATCAGGCGAGTGAGAACGGGCTGGACGATCTGGGCGGCGCCTCTCGCTCTGGCGGTCAGCTACGCGTCGTTCGCTTGGCTCGCGGCACCGGCGGCAAGTCAGGAGCCGTCGCCGCTGTCACCACGGCTGCGCCAGGCACTGGTGCGCGCGGCGCCGGGTGAGCGCGTCGAGGTGCTGATCGAAGTCACTCCCCAGACGGTTCCGTTACCCCTGTCAGTCGAGCGTGATCGGCGGGCTGCGGAGCACGCCTCCAACCTTGCGGGACTCTACCGGTCCTCGGTAGACCGACTGCGGGATGGACTACCTGGCGATATCGGACTCGACCTGCAAACGGGCGAGGTGCTCTGGGTCGGGGGGGCCGTCGCAGCCCGACTGACGGCCGACCAGATCGAGGCCTTGGCGGGAAGGCCGAGCGTGGTTCGGGTCCACTACGATGGCCTGATCGCGGTGGATCTGCGAGCCGGCCCGGAACCAAGGGCCCGCTTACGGTGGGCGCCCGGCCTGCCGCCGCCGGCGCCGTCGCAGAGTCGGCTTCCCTGGGGCCTGGAGGCGATCGGGGCGCCGACGCTCTGGGCGGCTGGGGCCACGGGCGAGGGCATCGTTGTCGCAACGCTCGACTCCGGTGTGGATGCCGATCATCCGCTGCTGAGCCGAAAGTGGCGCGGGCTGTCAACGTCGCCCGAACTGGGGTGGTTCGATCCGTGGGGTTTGACCGACGTTCCCTACGACGACAATGGACTCGGGGGAGTTGGACACGGCACTACGGTCATGACGGTCGTACTGGGCAGCCTTCAGCCCGGGGACTCGGTCGTCGAAGGGGGAGAGACCCGAGTGGTGGAGGGCGAGTTCGACTTCGTCACCGGCGTGGCGCCCGGCGCAGAGTGGGTTGCCGTCAACGGCTTTGAGGGGTTCGGGGGCTCGTCTTACACGCGGCTGTCCGTGCTGCTGCAGGGTATGCAGTGGGTATTGGATCCGGACGGAGATCCCGCCACCGTAACGGATGTGCCGGATGTTCTGAACAATTCCTGGGGGATACGCTCGGGCGGCTGCGATGGCGTATTCCACCGAGCCATCGACGCGCTCGAGCTGGCCGGCGTGCCGGTGGTGTTTGCGGCGGGCAATCGGTCGGCTGGGCTCGACACGGTGGCGGAACCGGCGGATAGGGCCGATTTGCTGCTGAACGCATTCGCAGTGGGAGCGGTCGAGCTGCGCGATGGGGAGATCCAGGTATCGCCGAACAGCCTCGGCGGGCCGCCGCCCTGCGCACCGGCAGCGGTGAAACCCGAAGTTGTCGCCCCGGGTGAGACCCCGTACGTACGGGCCATCAGCGATCACAAAGTCGAAAACCGGGGCAATTCCACCGCCTTCACATCCTGGGCGGCCCCGCACGCTGCCGGTGCCCTTGCCGTGCTGAAGGGGCTGAACCCGGCGGCGAGCGCCGGGGGGCTGAAGCAGGCCCTGTTTTCCACCGCCGAGGACCTTCCGCCCACGGGTCTGGACAATCGAAGCGGTGCCGGCCTCATCGACCTCGTGGCGGCGGCGAACGCCATTGGCGGTTTGGGCGGCGTCAGGTTGGCCGTGGAACGTGCAGACTGGGACTCAACCTCGCACGCGCTCGACCTCCATCTGGTGAACCGCGGCAGTCGGACGTTCCCCGGTGGTCGCGCTGATCTCACGGCGGCATCGTCGCGCGAGAGTCTGGCGGAAGCGCGAGTCGAGCCGATGGTGCCGGGAGCGCGCCAGGCGTTGCGCTTTGAATCGATTCGCGATGTAGGCGGCGAGCAGCGTTGGACGCTGCTGGTGCAGAGTGACGGTGCGAGGCTCGAGTTTCCCGTCGTGCTGCGAGCGGCTTCCACATCCACCGTTACACTAGCGGACGGTGAGGTCCGCCTGTCGCTCGATGCGAACGGGCGTGTGGGCCGAGTGGCCGGAGCTCCGGGCTTCGTGTTTCAGGGAGTCGACTGGTTGCCCGGCGCCTCTTTGCTGTTCGGGATGGGCGACCGCGTCTCCGACGCCGCGTATGTCAACGTACTGCGCCAACCAAGCCTGAAGTCGAACCCGGTCGGCTCCGACACGGATTGGCGGCGACTAGCGGTAGAGGCGGAGGGAAAGAGCGCTCGGGTCTCCTTCAGCGACGATCGGGCCTTGCATCCGCTCGGGGCGTCGGTACGACAAGATGTCGAGTTGGTGTCCATCGGTGACACGGCGGCCTTCGTGCTGCTCGCGGTCAGCGTGGATTTCGCTCCGGGCAGCGGTACCCCACTCGCCGGCCTGCTTCTCGACTGGGATTTCCCCGGCGGCGACCTCGCGGCTTGGGACGATATCGTGGGCGGTTCCATGATGATCCCGGCGGACTCGGCGGGACCTTGGATGGCGGTCACGACGTTGCCGCTCGCCCCGACCACCCACGCGGCGGTCCCGCTTGGGACCGTCGACGGCGGTCGATATGTGGCGGAGTCGGACGGCGGCGTGTTGGCACAGCCGGATGATTTCAGCGACGAACAAAAGGCACGATTGATGGCGCTGGGCGGGATTCAGTCAGCGGATGGTCGAGCCTCGGATTGGGCGCAGTTGGTGAGCGTGGGTCCCCTGCAGACCGGTGATACCGTCGTCTTCATCATCGCCGCGGGCCGCGATCGTGGCGAGTTGGAGCTCGCTGTCGATAGCGCGCGTGTCTTGGCGCTCGAGAAATATGCGCCGGCAGCCGTGCAGGCGGCCGCGGGCGGCCTCGATCTGCTTCCGCCCTACCCGAATCCTTTCAATCCCGAAGACGGTGAGACGTTAAGCCTGCCGTACCTGGTCGACCGGGGTGACGAGACGGTGGATGCCCTCCTCGAAATCTTCACCATCGCGGGACGGCCGGTCTATTCCGAGCAGCGCATGCTGTCGCCGGATAGCCCGGTGGAGCCATTCCGTTGGGCCGGTCGACTGGAAAACGGCGACGCAGCAGCGACGGGTGTCTACGGATATGTAATCCGAGTGGGCGGCCGAAAGCGGTCTGGCAAGTTCGTGCTGATCA
>JASFMO010000334.1:0-4485 GCA_050117535.1 Gemmatimonadales bacterium
TGGTATCTCGGACACCTGTAATTTTGCGAAAGGCCGCCTCGACGCCCCAGAAGCTCCCTGCCGCAAATGTCGCTCTTGCCATTTCGCCATTGTTCCTGGTTGTGAGTCGAACGACCATCGCGCTGGCCCTACGGCCGTTGGCCGGCCCGCAAAGATATCCCACGACTCTCGGCGGGCAATATACCGGAGTGGGCGAGGCGGAGTTCCCGATCGGGGATGTGAAAGAGCCCGACCGGGTGACCGGTCGGGCTCGCGATCAACGTGAACGACGTCCGGCTGGTAACCGCCGGGTCCGTGGGCGCTCAGCCGCCGATCGAGAATAGGTAGGCGGCGGACAGATAGAAGGTGCGCGTTTTCAGGTCCGTGATGGCTCCACCGAATTCGGCGATGTTGGTCAGGCCGTAGTTGTAGATAACGTCGAGCAACATGTCCCCGGGGCCCAAGTCGAACGTCACGCCGCCGCCGAGCATGACGCCGGAATCGGCGCCCTTCGTTCGCGGCGTCTGGTTGTTCTGCTCGAAGGCTTCGTCGCAGTCGACATCCGTAAAATCACCTGCTGACGCTTTGCAGCTGGTCTCTAGTCCGAGCACGAATCCGGCGTAAAGATGGGGCGATATCTTGGTCGGCAGCTTGATGACGGCGTAGACGGGGATCTCGATGTAGTCGACCTTGAGACCGATCTCGCTGCTCCCCTTTGCGAAGCCTTTTTGCGAGTACATCATCTCGGTCTGCAGGGCGAAGTTCTTGGCGATGTCGACGTAGCCGACGACGCCGGCGTGGAAACCGCTTCGAGTGCCGACGTCGAAGTCGGTCTCGGCCTCGATGCTGGCGGTGGCATTGTTGAGGCCACCCCGAACGCCAAAACTCAAAGCCTGCGCGTGAACCGGCTGGGCAGCGAGAAAGATCGTAGGCGCGAGAAGTAAACCCAATCGCTTCATGGCGTGAGCCGCTCCTGTAAGATAGGCGGAATCTCCCGGTGACAACGTGGCCACAGTGGCCTGTGTCGGCTTACTTGAAGGTAATGCTCCGTTATAGGGGCCGTTGCTCTATCGCGCAACCGACGAGGCGTCCCCTCGTGCGAGGCCGTTGCTGTCGCCGACGCGAACGCCGGCAACCGTCGGTCGCCTCCACACTCCCTACGGAAGCGGCGAGCCGGGGTTTCGTGGGTCGGGCGGGAGGGGCTCCCCGGCTACGGCCGTGGAACGGGCTAGACTTTCCAGTTGCTGACCACCTGCCTCAGTCCCTCCGCGGCCGAAACGAGTTGGGCGACCGATGCGCTGATCTCTTCCGCGGTGGCCGACTGCTCCTCGACGGCGGCGCTCACGTCTTGACTGCGACTGGCGTGGGCCGTCGCGGTGGCCGAGACGGACTCGACATGGCCAGTTACCTGTTCAAGTAGAGTGCGGCTGCGCTTGACGGTGTGGAGCGCCTCGTCGGTGGCTTGGGAGATCCGCCCGAGGCCGGAGGTGATGGTGTCGAGCGCGCCCTCGGCACTCCGAGCTACGCCCTCGACCTGAACGACTTGGGTCTCCCCGTCTTGCATCCTGCCGACGGCGTTCTTGACCCAGTCGCGGAAGCGAGAGACCGTCTCGTCGACCTCCTGCGCGGCGGCGTCGGCGTGGGCCGCGAGCTTGCGGATCTCGTCGGCGACGACGGCGAATCCTCGTCCTTCATGCCCGGCGTGGGCAGCTTCGATGGAGGCATTGAGGGACAATAAGTGAGTTTGCTCGGCGATCGACGTTATGCGTTTCACGAAGCCGGCGATCTGCTGGTAGGTAGATTCGAGCGCCTGAATTTCGCGCGCCGAGTCGTGCACCACCGAGCGAAGCCTCAGCAGCAAATCGAGGGCTTGCCGCACGGCAGCCAAGCTCTCAGCGGCCTCCTGGCGAATCGAGTCGCTCAATTCCTTATTCTTCACCGCCTCATTCTGTATGCTGGCCGTGCCCTCGCGCAGCTCGATCACCGCGGCGGCGGTGTCGCTGAGCGCGCGCGCTTGGCGTTCGGCACCTCCCGATATCTCGGACATGGCTAGCGCCACTTCGTGGGTGGATCCGGCCACCTGCTCGGAGATGGCGGAGAAGTCTGCGGCGGATGCCGAGACTTGCGAGGCGGTCGACACGACTTGCTCGGCCACGTCGCGCAGGCCGCCAGCCATGCTGTCGAAGGCCGCTCCCAAAGTGGCGAACTCCGACGGCATCGCTTTGCCGTTGACGCGAGTCCGCAAATCGCCGTCGCCGAGCTGCTTGGCGGCGGCGACGAGTTCGAACAAGGGTTGGTTGATCGAACGGAAGATGTTCAAGGCGAGCAAGGTGCCGAGCAGAAAGGCGAGCGCGAGAATCGTGACCACGTTTCGGGACCGGGCGCGGGCGCGCGCCTGCAGTTCCGCCGCCGCGGTCTCGAGCGCCTGGGTTCGGCGCTCGCCCAACGCCGAGATGAGACCAGCCACGTCCTCCGCCAGCGGGTGTGAGGCACCCGCCGCGGCCAGCGCCTCGTCCCGACGCCCGATGTCGTACAGCGCATGGGCCCGGGCGAATTCCACCTCGAGCCGAGTGAGCGACGCTGTCAATCGCTCCACTTGACTGGCTTCCAGTGCCCCCATGCCCTCCAGTTCCCTGTACCGCTTGGCGACGTCCTGCGAGCGACCGGCGAGCTCGGCAAAACGCCGCTTGTAGTCTCGACTACCGGTGGCCAGGTAGCCCTCGGCCGCGAAGATGAGCTCGAGCACGTTGTTCTGGAGTTGCGTCCCGATATCGGATACGCGGCCCGCCTGCGCTATTCCGTCCTCGAACTCGCCCGCCAGCCGGTTGAGCGAGACGATGCCGATGATTCCAGCGCCAAGCAGGCCGAAGAGGAGCACGGCGAACGCCGCCGCCTGCCGAACTCGGATCGTGTTCATCACGAGCCACCTTCTACGCTGACGAGTTCCATCCTCGACCCCGTGATTCTGCCGACGGCATAGCTCTTTTCGCGGGGATCGCCATCCGGGTTGAAGGCGATCAGGCCGCTCACGCCTTCGAATGGCTCGCGCCCGCTACCCACCGTCTCGAGGTAACCCCGAATCTCCTCGCGGTCGAAGCCCACTTGCCGCGCCGCGTCGGCGACCAGTCTGACGGCGTCGTAGGTGAGTGCCGCAAAATGGTCAGGGGGCTCGCCGTACCGGCGTTGGTACGCCTCGACGAACTGCCGGCTCAGGTGTCCCGGCGCGTCGGGATGGTAGAGCAAGCCCACGTAGGTGCCATCGTAGATGGGATCGAGACCGGCGAGTCCGAGAAGTCCGTCTCCGCCGATGAACGGAGCGTCGATGCCGAGCGCTCGGGCCTGCTGAATGATCAGTCCGGCGCTGGCGTCCAATCCCGCCACGAAGATGAGGTCGGGGGAGGCCCGCCGGATGCCGAGCAAGTAAGGCTCGAAATCGACGGTCTCGCCCTCGATGTAGGGATACTGGTCGAGGAGCGAGCCGCCTTCGGCCTCAAAGGCGCGAGCGAAGCCATCGCGGAGCCCGCGGCCGTACGGTTCGTTGGCGTACAGGATGGCGGCCCTGTTGCCCAGTGCGCGAATCGCGAATCGAGCCAGCGATCCGGAATTGGCCGCGTCGCTGGGCGCAACGCGGAACACCCAGGGGCCGGCGTCGCTGACCTCGGGACTGGTCGCCGTGGGCGAAACGGCGGTCAGGCCGCGGTCATAGATAGTTGAGGCCGCCAGGGTTGCCGCGGATGTCGAATGCCCGATCACCGCGATGATGGTCTCGTCGGCGTAGAAATGATCGGCGACGGGCACGGCGCGGACGGCGTCGGCGCTGTCGGTGACAGCGGCCAATTGCAGCTGCCGGCCGCGAATACCACCGGCCGAGTTGACCTGCTCGATGGCGAGCTGTGCCCCGCGGAGCGACTGGACGCCGATGAACTGTTCGAGTGGGGCGGCCAGTCCTAGCCGGGCGACGTCCCGCGTCGTGCGGCCGCCACAAGCGACCGGCCCTGCTAGGCACGTGGCTAGCGCGAGCGCGGCGGTAGCGGTCCGAGTCTGTCGGCTGAGAAGCATTGGATCGTGGCTTTAGACGCCGGCGGGAGAGGGTAAATGCCGGTCGAAACTGCTAACACACGATAACAAGGTTACTTAGAGGGCGTCAAGTGATGGGTCGAGAATGGGTTCGGATCGGTCGACACCGCGCTCGAACGCTGGACGTAGTGGCGCCCAAGTGGCTTGACTTTTGCGCCATTTGGGGCATCGTCTTTACCGTCTAGTTCTTCGAGTCTTCAAAATCGGCGGACGTCCTATGGGTCTTTGGGCGAACCTGAAGAAGCGCCGGGTCTTTCCCTGGTTCGGCGCTTACATCGCAGGTGGTTTCCTCGTTCTGGAAGGTGTCGACCAGTTGGTCGGCAACGGGCTGTTGCCTGGCGTGGCGTACAAGATCGCGCTGGTCTTCTACATGTTCGGCTTTCCGGGCACGCTGCTGCTGGCGTGGTTCCACGGCGAGAAGGGGACTCA
>JASFMO010000335.1:0-4454 GCA_050117535.1 Gemmatimonadales bacterium
GTTGGGTGACCGTGTACGAGATGACGCCGTAGATGCCGACCAGAGCCAGGACGATCGCGACGCCCGCGAACAGCGCGACGAGCTGCGCCATGAACCGACGCGACTGGAGCGAATCGGCGAGGACCCGCTCCATCGTGTTGGCGCCGTAGACCGGCTGTTCGCTGTCAACCGCCAGGACCTGCTGTCGAACCGGTGATATCAAGCCGCGAGGGTCACCTTCACCCCGCACCAGCAGCGCCATGAAGGGCCATGGGTCTTGGTAGTAGGGGGCGTATATCTCGGGTCTCGGCTCGCGATCGTGACTGAAATGCCGAACGCTGCCCACGACCCCAACGATCTCCGAGCCCGTTCCGCCGCCGACCGCGAGCTGTTTGCCGATCGGATCCTCTCCGGGCCATTGCCAACGCGCCAGGACTTCGTTGATGACGACCACGGGTGGCGCGTCAGCATCGTCGGCATCACGGAAGCTGCGTCCCTTGATCAGGGGAATCCCCATCGTCTCGAAGTACCCCGGCGTAACGACCTGGTACTCGGCGTGCCTATCGTCGCCGGGCTCCGTGCCCCGGCCCGGAATCGTGAAGGTCAGAGTCGCCGCCATACCGCTGAACGGGTAGGACAGGGCGACACCGCAGGAATTGACGTTGGGAAGCGAGCACACACGGTCCGTGACATCCCGTACGAAGACTTCCATCTGGGCTTCCTCGGTGTAGCGCGTGTCCGGAAGCGCGAGCCGCATCACCAGCACGTCATCCGGCCGAAAGCCGAGCTCGACTTCTTGTAGTCGAATCAGGCTTTTGGTCAGCAACGCCGCACCGCACACCAGCACCAACGAGAGCGCGACTTCCGACACGACGAGTCCCGCTCGCATACGGCGGCGACGGCGTCCTTCCGTCGCCGCACGCCCCCCTTCCTGCAACGATTCGCGCAGGTCCGGACTCGAACCCTGCAGCGCGGGCAGGGCACCGAAGACCACACTCGTGGTCACCGAGACCGCCAGCACGAAGCCCAACACCCAACCATCGACGCGTATCTCGCTCAGGCGCGGGAGATCGCTCGGGGCCAGGTGGATGAGTCCATCGACACCCCAGACCGCCAGCAGCAGCCCGACCACGCCACCGATGCCGCCCAACAGCAGACTCTCGGTCATCAGTTGCCGAATGAGACGTGACCGTCCAGCACCCAGGGACGCGCGGACCGCAACCTCTCTCTGCCGCGCCGTCGCGCGGGCCAGCAGAAGGTTGGCCACGTTTGCGCACACGATCAGCAGAACGAAACCCACCGCTCCAAGGAGGACCAGCAGCACCGGCCGAACCTCCCCGACAAGGTGGTCGTGTAACCGCACCAGGCCGAAGCGGGGCACAGCGCTGCCATCGCCACGCGCCTCGGCCAAGCGCGCCGCGACGAGCTGCGTCTCGGCCCGCGCCGTCTGGACGCTCACATCGTGGGCCAACCGGCCGACGACCATGAAGTACCCGAGGTTGCCAACAGCGGCCAAGTCGTCCCCCAGGTTTATCGGCGGTTCCGGCAACCCGTGACGATACGACCGCACCCACATCTCCGCCTCTTTCGGATAGGCGAAGGACGCCGGCGCGACTCCAACGATGGTGTGCGGTTCACCGTTCAACTCGAGCACCCGGCCGATCGCCGACGCCGCACCCGCGAATCGCGTCTGCCAAGCTCCGTAGCTCAAGACGACCGAGCGAGAATCCCCGGCGCGTAGATCGTCATCCGACAGAAAGAAGCGCCCGAGCGCCGGTTCCACACCGAATACGCGAAAGAAGTCCGGCGAGACGCTCTCCGCGCGAACGCGCTCTGGCACCTCGGACCCGGTGAGATTGAGGCTGTGTCCCCTATGGCCCGCGAGGTCTTCGAACGTCTGGCTCCACTCTCTCAAATCGAGGTATTCAGCCGGTGCGAACGAGTAGCGGTACTCCGGCTCTCCCAGATCCCGGAATGTCACCAGCCTATCGGAACCACCGTAGGGCATCGGCCTCAGGAGGACGGAATTGACCACACTGAAGATCGCCGTGTTGGCGCCGATACCCAGAGCCAGACAGACGAGCGCCGCGACCGTGAACGTCCGATTCTTCAGCAGCATCCGAATCGCAAACCGTATGTCTCGAATCAGAACGCCCATTGAGATTCACCTATTCCGCCGTATTGCCCGCCCGGTTCGGCCAAACGTCCGGCTCGTACGACCCCGTCTGCCAAGCTGGTCTGGTGGCGAAACACACGAGGGCAGACTGCGTGCCAGGGTGCACGGGCGACGTAATGCTCTATGAATTAACCACTTGCCCGTGTGATGCCCCGCGCTCTACGGCCGCCACCCGTTCGGACCCGGGACGCTCGGGGTCGGAACCGAACACCGCTCGAAGCTCGCCGCCAAGTGTCCGTTTTTGGGACGCGGCGATCCCACAAGCAGACAAGCCGAACCGGTTCGGCGAGTCTCCATAGCCATAACGTATTGTTGTACATGATGTTACGTACACGGTCACTGATGGCACGCTTCTTCCCTTTGACACTTCCGGCGGGACTCACTCGTATGTGACACCGGAGCGGACAGAACGTGGATATTCCTCGAGAACCCAAAGGCAAAGGACGACGCTGGCTCTACATCGGAGGCGGCATCGTCGCCGTCGTGGTCATCACGGTGGCTCTGAGCCGGCTGGGTCCCGCCGCGCCGTCGGTCGATCGTTCGACGATCTGGACCGACGTCGTGAAACGGGGAGAGATGGTACGTCAGGTCCGCGGACCTGGAACGCTAGTCTCCGAGCAGATCCGTTGGATCGTGGCGCTGACGGCGGGCCGAGTGGAGCGCATCCTGCTCGATCCCGGCGCTGAAGTCGACAGCTCGACAATCATCCTCTTGCTCAGCAATCCGGATGTCGAGATCCAGGCTCTGGAGGCACAAAGCCAGCTCACGTCCGCGGAAGCGTACCTCGTGGAATTGCAGACTCGGCTCGAGGGCCAGCGCCTGAGCCAGGCGTCGCTGGTTGCCACGGTTCGGTCGCAGTGTCAGGAGGCCGCGCGCAATCTGAGGCGGGACGAGGATCTGGCGCAGCAAGGCCTGATATCGGATATCGAATTGCAGAACTCGCGCGACCGGGCGGAGGAACTGGAGACGCGCCTCCAGATCGAGGAGCAGCGCCTCGAGGTGATGACCGACGCCGTAGAGTCGCAGATCGAGGCACAGCGAGCGCAGGTCACCCGGCTACGCTCGATCGCCGAATTCAAACAGAATCTGGTCGAGTCGATGGAGGTCATGGCCGGTGTTTCGGGTGTTCTGGCCGAGATGCCGCTGGAGGAGGGTCAGTGGGTGAGACCGGGTGACTACCTGGCCCGCGTGGTGCAGCCCGGTCGCCTGAGAGCGGAGTTGCGGATTCCCGAGACGCAGGCGCGCGATGTGGCCATCGGTCAACGGGCGTGGATCGATACGCGAAACGATACGATCCCCGGCCGCGTAGTGCGAATAGACCCAGCCGTGCAAGCCGGGAGCGTGACGGTGGATGTGCGGCTGGAAGGGGCGCTTCCCAGAGAGGCACGCCCCGATCTGAGCGTGGATGGGACGATCGAGCTGGAACGGCTGAACGATGTGCTCTACGTTGGCCGACCAGCCTACGGCCAGGCCAACAGTCTGGTCGGTCTGTTCAAGGTGGTGGATGATGGTCGCGGCGCGGTTCGCGTGACGGTACGCCTGGGACGGGCATCTGTAAGCACGATTGAGGTCATAGAGGGGTTGTCGGTGGGTGACGAGGTGATCCTCAGCGACATGTCGGCGTGGGACGAGCACGACCGCGTACGTCTGAGGTAATCGAAGACGTCTCGCAGAGACTACTTGAGGCCAGACAACAGAGCGGAAAGAGCCAATGGAAGCCCAAGCGAAACAGAACGGTGAGGCCCTGATCAAGCTCGCGGGTGTGCGAAAGGTCTTCTACACCGAAGAGGTGGAGACCCACGCGCTCTCCGATATCTATTTGACGATCAACAAGGGCGATTACGTCGCGATCGCCGGACCCTCCGGCTGCGGCAAGACAACGCTTCTCTCGATTCTCGGCTTGTTGGATACGCCGACGGCGGGCGACTACTTGCTGGACGGTCAGCCGGCGGCCAACCTGACGGCCTCGCAGCGAGCCCGCATTCGTAACCGCTACATCGGCTTCATCTTTCAGGCGTTCAACCTGATCGGTGACCTGACGGTGTACGAGAACGTAGAGCTCCCGTTGACGTACCGCGGTATGGCCGGCAGCGAGCGCAAGAAACGGGTCACCGAGGCATTGGAGAAGGTGGAAATGGCGCACCGCGTCAAGCACTACCCGTCGCAGCTGTCGGGCGGTCAGCAGCAGCGCGTCGCGGTGGCACGAGCGATCGCAGGCGACCCGGCCATCCTGCTGGCGGACGAGCCAACCGGTAACCTGGACTCGAAGAACGGCGGTGCCGTCATGGACCTGTTGCGC
>JASFMO010000336.1:0-4452 GCA_050117535.1 Gemmatimonadales bacterium
GCCTCACGGTCTACGACGCCGCGTACCTGTGGCTCGCCCGCTCGCTGGAGGCCGACTTGATCACGCTGGACAAGAAACTCGCGAGAGCTTTCCGTTAGAAGCGATCTACGGGCGATCGACCTGCACGTCGAGGTGCCGCCAGTCACGTCGCCCGAGCTTCTGGATTCGGTTGACGGCGAGGGCTCGGCGGCGGTGGCTGGTCGGGTCGAGGCTGCGCGGGGATTGCAGTTGGCGCGGTTCGCGGGCCGTGGCGGGCTGTACGCGAACGGGCAGATGGGGGCGCGGGACGTACGGCAGTATTGCCGCGCCGAGGACACCGGATTGTCGCTCTTGCGGTCGGCGATGGCGAGGTTCGGGCTTTCGGCCCGGCGCTGCGTTGGACGAGGTCGCCGCTTTAGCGCATGTTGCCGCGTATGACACAACCCCGACGTGATGCCGCCGTCAGCGCGCTCCGCGGTCTCCTCGAGGAGTTCCGCCGGGGGCGCATCGTAGCGCCTTCTGCCGAGAGGGAGGCCATGGAGCGGCATGCCGGCCAGTTGACCGCATGGTGGGACGAGCGGTTCTCGGGGTTCCCCGCCGAGAGCTTCCCCTACACTTCCTTCTGGGGCGAGTACCACCGCGGAAGACGCGACACGCATCTGATCGACGTGATTGTCCGGTTGCTTGCGGATCGTGAGGGCGGCGAGACAACCGTCGTGAACGTTGCCTGTGCGTTCGGGCGGCAGGCGCGCCGCGTCGCCGAGCTCTTGCCCCAGGCGCGGGTTGTTGCGTCGGACATCGATCCGCGCTGGGAGCGCGTGTCCCGCTGGCTGCGGCCGGGGCGCTCTCATGCGAACTACACGTTCGTGCAGGACAACACCTTCGCTTCCCAGCTGAGCCTGCGGCCGACCGCCGTCGTCTTCTTCGGGGCTTGCGGCTCTCTGTCGGACGGCGCCATGGACTACGCCATTGATTCAGGTGCGGAGTACCTCGTGTGTCGCACCTGTTGCCACGACAACATCGGTGGGAACGTGACCGTCACGACGCGACGCACCCACGTGAACTGGTTCTTCCGGCTCAAGAACCTGATACACGCCAGACTGCAGCGGACGCCGAAGTACGCGGGGTTCTATCACTCGCCCCGGTACCCGCGCAGTTGCTATCCCAGGAGCGCTGCGGGTCGGGAGTTGACCGACACGGATGAGTTCATGGCAGTGGCCGGGGATTCGCCCGACAGTGACATCTGCCGGGCCATCATCGATCTGGATCGATACCTCTACCTGACGGAGCGGGGGTTTCGCGTCGAGTATCAGGGGGAACTGTTCGTGGCCGAGCGGCAGTAGACGGCCCACGTCGCCGAGGCGACGGCCCAATCATTGCTCGGCCAGACCGGGATAAGCAGCTGAGCCGCTTGATGCACCCGGACGAGCCGAGGCGGCGCCGACCCGAGGATGGCACGGCGCCCTGCTGTTTGGCCTGCTGAGAAGAGCCGGCCAGCCGGTCTCGGGGGAGCCTATGCCAGTGATACCCCCGCACCCCGCGACCGGCGGGCCGAATCAGCACTAGCGTACCTAGAAGGTGTCCGGGAAGGGGGGGAAGTCCTCCGACAGCTCGGTGTTGCCCGGCGCCTCGGCTCCTTCCTCCGAGATGATCGGACACAAAACGACGACGCCCGGATGGTCGATGGTTACCAGCCCTGCCGCCTGTGCGTTGAGAATGTCCTCGACATCGTCGAACAACGCCTCGGGGTAGTGGCTAGATACGTACGGCGACGCGAGGATGTCGGCCAGCGTCACGCCCTCAGCCGTGTGAACCACGTTCACGTTCCAGTGGGGCGTGTAACCCGGCTCACCCGGGATGAACTCGGCGACGTTCGCCTGGTAAGCACGATCCCCTCCGATGAGGTAGAGGTCGTTCTGACCCCGTTGGGTCACGCCCTCCTCGACGCCACTCAGGATGTAATAGATCTCTTCCTCTTCATACCAGCCGTTCGCGGTGGTAGCGCCACCGCCGCCCGCACTGAGTGAAACGAGCGCGAGATCGCTGCTGGGCTCGGTGATATCATCGGTGCCCGAGCATGCCGCGAGGGCGGCGATCGCAAAGGTCAGCAGGAGTGGGGTAGTGAATCTCATGGGATGATCCTCCTCTTGAAAACTGTCTGTGTCTGCGCGCCTCTTGAAGCTGCGGGGGCCGTGTGGACATGAAGTCATTCTACGGAGCCGTGCGGTCGTCACGAAGGAGAAGTCGACGAGAGGTTGAGAGGCTCGATAGGCGGTTGCGCGCAGGGACGAGCTACGGCGAGCGCGGAGGTCGTTATCTGCGGACCCGGATTCGGCCGCGCCTGGCCCAGCGCAAGCGGCTCGATTCACCACGCGTGTTTTGCGAGCTCTAGTTCCGTGCGACTCGACTTTTACGTGAACTGCGGTATCCGGAGGTTGAACAACCGTTCCGAGCACTCGCGTGTGGACAGTTATCAATGGCGGGTCAGAGCAAGCTGCCGCCCGACAAGGATACGCCGGATCTGTGACAACCGATCCCAAACCGCGGGAGTCATAGGAGTCGGACAGTCTGGGAAGCATGGTGATGACCGCTCACGCGACAGTGAGTGGGCGGAGTCCTTCGAATTATGGCATATTGTTGCGGAGTGCATCCGCACGAGACGGGCTTTGCACAACGCGTGGCGTCGCGAAGACAGGCGCGCGCCACCTCAAGCTCATGAGGCGCCGCAGGATGAGTCGCCCAAGCCAACGTATCTTGACTCGAGGCGAAGAGTGGCAGGCACCGCCGGGCCGAGGCGACAACTCGAAGTCCGGTTTGCCGCTCAGCCTGTTGCAGCAATCGTCCCGACGCCTGCAATTCGTCTGCGCCGTCGCCGCGGTCCTGCTGGTCATCTACTGGATCATCACCAACTGGGGCCAGGGGGAACTGGCCGCAGAATTTCAAGACCCGCTACAATGGGTTCCGCCGACGATGATGCTGTCGGCATCGCTGGTGGTACTGGTGCTCGCCCGCAGTCGCTGGCTGTCGCCCTCGGCCATCGTCACGGTCGGACTGGTCTACATGGTGGTCTTCAGCTTCTGCATGCCGCTGAGTGAATACTACAACGCCTTCGTCGGCATAGACCCGCAGTACCTTTCCGGCGATCTCGTCGGCCTGTCCGGCGTCGCGATCTGGATGCTGTTCTTCACCGTTCTGGTGCCCAGCAAGCCGCGACACGCGCTGATAGCGCTGACGCTCTCGGGTTCGGCGGTGCCGATCACGATCGCGCTATTGGCTGGGTACGGTAACGCGCCCAAGCTACCGGCGGCGGACTTCTTTGATCTGTTCGTTGGGCCGTATGTGTTCATCGTGATCATGTCTTACATCGCGGCCCGTATCATCTACCGGCTCGGGACGGACATCCGCCGCGCACGAGAGTTGGGGAGCTATCACTTGCTCGACCTCATCGGTCGCGGGGGAATGGGAGAGGTCTGGCGTGCGAAGCACAACATGCTCGCGCGTCCGGCGGCGATAAAACTGATCCGGCGCGATCTCATCGCTTCAGATCCCGGTGCCGTGCAAACAGCCTTGGACCGCTTCGAGCGTGAGGCTCAGGTGACGGCGTCGCTGGAGTCGCCCCACACCGTAGACCTGTACGACTATGGGATCAGCGAAGACGGTAACTTCTATTATGTCATGGAGTTGCTCGACGGTGTCGATCTCGAGTCGCTGGTCCACCGCTCGGGGCCGCTCCCGGCCGAGCGGGTCATACACCTACTGTGCCAGACGTGTCGTTCTTTGAGCGAAGCGCATCGCAGAGATCTCGTCCATCGCGATATCAAGCCGTCCAATATCTTCCTCTGTCGCCGCGCCTTCGAGTACGACTTCGTAAAGGTCCTGGACTTCGGTCTGGTAAAGCCCGGCTCGGCGCTCGAGCCGGGGAGCGAACGGAAGATGACCGAGACCGGCGTGGTCGCGGGAACACCGGACTTCATCGCTCCAGAACTCGCCGTCGGAGATGGCGTGGTCGACGGTCGCTCGGATATCTACTCGCTGGGCTGTGTAGCGTATTGGCTTCTGACGGGCCAGCACGTCTTCGAGAAAGATACCAGTATTGCGACCATCGTCGCCCACATCAATGCGGTCCCCGAAGCCCCCAGCACACGAACGGAGCTTCCGATCCCCGTCGAGTTGGAGTCGCTGGTCCTGGCCTGTTTGTCGAAGGCCCCGGCCGGTCGTCCCGCGTCGGCCGACCAACTGGAGCGTGCTCTGAATGAGATCGCTTTGGAGACGCCGTGGACTCAGGATCGTGCCGCGGAATGGTGGAGTTTGCATTTTCCATCCAACAGCCTCCAGCCCGACCGCACCGCTCGCCGATAGCCTCGACGGCCTGATGGAATCGCCGGCGTCATAGTCGTCATAGTCCCGACCATCATCGCCCGCGTCGCTGGCCTGCCACCACCCTCCCAACTATAATCCAGCGAGTGGAACCGA
>JASFMO010000337.1:0-4444 GCA_050117535.1 Gemmatimonadales bacterium
GGTCTCGGTCTGGAGACGCCGCCTGCCGGCCTTTGTCAGTCGATAGAACTTGGCCCGGCGGTTGTTTTCCGATATCCCCCATTCCGAGGCGATCAGCCCGCGATGCTCCAGTCGATTGAGCGCCGGGTAGAGCGAGCCTTGCTCCAGGCTCAGCAAACCGTTCGAAGTCCCCTCGATCCTGAGCAGCACCCCGTAACCATGATGTGGGCCAAGGGAGAGGGCCTTGAGGATCAGCATGTCGAGCGTACCCGGCAGGAGTTCTTTGGTGATCAGCATCGCCGTCTCTCGATCGGGTGTTCGGTAGTACGATTGAGGCACGCGCCGGATCTGGTGCCAATGCCCCCCGTGACCGCTCCCCTAGGTTAGCTAGGAGAAGCCTCAGTAGCACCGTACGGGGAGGGGAGGCAGGGAGTTTCAGCGCCTTGTCGGGGAACTGAGACTTGACGGCAAAGCTTGATCGAAGCGGCCCGATCCGCCATCTTCCCGCTGCGATGAGTAGCCCTGGACCTAGGTATCGGACCCACGCGACCCGCCAAGACGCGGGTCGTTTTGCCGAGCGTGGAGGTGCGACGTGACCCGTCGGCCGCCGCGACACCAGGCCTTATTTGCCGAACTGAAACGGCGCCACGTGTTCAAGGTGGCCGCCGTCTACGGCGCCGTCGCCTTCGCCATTATGCAGGCGGCCGACTTCCTCGTCCCGGCGCTGCGCCTCCCCGAGTCGGTGGCCACCGGCATCGCGCTGGTGGCGATCCTCGGATTCCCCATCGCCGTTGTCCTAGCTTGGGCGTTCGAGATGGCTCCCGGCGGTGTACGCCGCGAGGGAGCCGCCCAAAGCGGCGAGCTGGAGGCGATCGTGGCGCAGCCTCGGGCGCAGCGCTGGCCGGCGGGACTGCTGGCACTGGCTGGCATACTGCTGTTGCTGGGCAGCGGCTGGTGGGTGCTGGGCCGCGACAGCGATGGGTCGCGGTCCGAATCGCCGCCCTCGGCGGTCGGCAGCGCGGAAACCGATCGAGCCGGCGGGACGCGGCCCTCCGTCGCTGTTCTCCCCTTCGCCAATCTGAGCGGCGACGAGGAGACCCAGCCGTTCACCGATGGCATACACGACGACGTGCTCACCCAGCTGACTAAGATCGGGTCGCTGAAGGTCATCTCGCGCACGTCAGTTCTGGAGTACCGCCATACGACCAAAAACGCGCGCGAGATCGCCGACGAACTGGGTGTGGCCACGATCCTCGAGGGCGGGGTGCAGCGAGCCGGTGACCAGGTGCGGATCAACGTGCAGTTGATCGACGCGCGTTCCGACGAGCACCTTTGGGCAGAGCGGTACAATCGCGACCTGACCGCGGCGAACATCTTCGCCATCCAGGAGGAGATCGCTCAGGCCATCTCCGGCGCCCTCGAAGCGCAGTTGACGCCGGAGGAGCGGGAGAATCTGGCCGAGCGGCCCACCGAGAATCTCGAGGCGTACGAGGACTATCGGCGCGGCCGCAGCTTGCTGTTCCGGGGCGACTACGAGGAGGCGACGTATCGCGCGGCGGTGAGCTTCCTCTCGCGCGCGATCGACCAGGACTCGAGTTTTGCCGAGGCTTATGCCTACCTCTCCATCGCGCAGTCGCTGCGCTACTGGTTCCACTACGATCGCGGTGAGGAGATGCGAGGCTCGGCATTGGCCGCGGCGGAGCGGGCCCTAGAACTCGACCCAGATTTGCCGGATGCGCACCACGCTCTGGGCGAGTTCTATTACCGCTTCGACCTCGACTACGATCGCGCGTTGGCGGAGCTGGCGCTCGCCGAGCGTCAGCGTCCGGGCAGCAGCGAAATCCAAGAGGTGGCCGGTGCCGTGCTGAGGCGAAAGGGCGACTTCGAAGGTGCGGTGGAGCGCTTCCGGCGCGCCACGGAACTGGACCCTCGCTCGCCGCTCGCGCACTACAGCCTGGGCGAGACGCTGTCGCTGATGCGGCGCTTCGACGAGGCGGCGGACGTCCTCCGGCGTGTCCTCGAGCTGGCGCCGGAGCAGGGCCTCGCCTATGTAACCCGCGCCACCAACGCCGTCCTCTCGGACGGCGACATAACGACGGCTCGCGCTATGCTGGACGAAGGCCGGGAACTGGGTGCGGTCCCGGCGAACTATCCCTACTACTTCTGGCTCGCCTACTACGACCGGGACACCGCGGCCACGCGACGTCAGCTGGAGGCGGCGGAGGAACCGCTGGAAAACACCCAGTTCGACTACGTACCGAAGACTCTGACTTACGCGCGGATGTATTCCCTGACTGGGGAAAACGCAGCCGCGCGAGCCTACTTCGACTCGGCCCGTGTCGAGCTGGAAGCGTTGATTGCCGAAGAGCCAGAGGATCCGCGCTACCACAGCGCGTTGGGAATGGCCTATGCAGGCTTGGGTCGGCCCGACGAGGCGGTCCGCGCCGGCGAGCGGGCGGTGGAGATCATGTCGCCGGAAAGGGAAGCTTGGCGCGGCACATCACGCGTCCACGATCTGGCGCGGATCTACGCGGCGGTCGGCCGGCATGACGAGGCCGTCGACCTGCTGGAAGCTCTGCTAGTCCGGCCGGCGCCGATCACGCGAGAGCTGCTGCGGCTCGACCCGTCCTGGGATCCGGTGCGCACACACTCACGGTTCGTGGCGCTGGTGGAGGGTTGATGCATGCCGAGCGGGTCGACGGCCCACACGAGGGCTCGCCGAAGGGCGAGGCGCATCCAATAGACAAGCTCGTCGGGTCGCAACCGTAGAGACGGCGTAATGCGTGGCAGTAAAGGTCACCGTTAAGAGGTGGAGTGGGCCTTGACTATATACTGTATACTACATAGTATACACTCGGAGGTGGTCATGTCCGCTTTTGGCGAATTTGTTCGCGAGGTCCGCGAGGGGCTGCGCCGTAAGGAGCCGCGCTATTCGGTCAGGCAGGTGGCGGCCCGCATCGGCGTTCAGCCGTCCTATTTGAGCAAGGTGGAGCGCGGCGATGTCGGGCCGCCATCCGAGAGCACCATCGTTCGGCTGGCCGAGGATCTGGGCGAGGACCCGGATGTGCTGCTGGCGCTGGGCGGCAAGGTCTCAAGCGATCTGTTGGAGGCGATCCGGAGGCGACCTCGACTGTTCGCCGACTTGATACGGGAACTGAAAGACATGCCCGATCGCGCGGTTCTGCGGCTGGTGCGCGAGGTGCGCGACGGCGACTGGTAGTGACGAGAGCACGGAGAGTCGACAGCCAGGGCTGGCTGTAGAGAATATCATAGAACTGGTAGTCCACAGCGCGGAGGGTGTATCATGATCGAGCTAAAAGACGATTCTCTGGTCTTTACGTTCCCCGAGGTTCATTCGGATGCGGTCCTGAGGATCGAGTTCCAGCGGACGCTGCGCATCCCGGACGATGGCAAGAAGCACCCACTGCCGCCCGGGCTGGGTGAGTTCCCGCTCCGGCACGTCGATGACTTCGCCGCCAAGGTGCCGGAGAGCTGGCTCGAGCACGGCGGCGTCATGCTGCCGATGTACCAGTCGGAGGCGCTGTGGGTGAACTTCCGCGGTAGCCGGTCGTGGACGGACAGCGAATATCCAGTCGCGGTCAAGGTCGCGACGGGCAAGATCAACGCAGTAACCGGCAAAGCGTGGGAGAACGGCCTGAACCGCAAACCACAGGACTACCTCGTGGTGCCGGAGCAGCCGTGGCTGGACGGCTACTGCGTGGCGAAAGGTGAGATTCGCCAGTTCGTCGCCATGCCATTGGGCGCCGGCTATTCCGCCGAAGAACAAATCACCGGTGCGGCGGAGCATGGCGGCTTGCAGATCATCGCCTACCCCATGAAAACGGAGGCCTACGAGCGGTATCGAAAGGATCGTAGGTTCACCGAAGATCACATGGTGTTGGCCATGGCTCCGGCGGGCCGCGTGCGCGCTCTCTTCTCGATGGGGCTGGCCCCGGGCGGTCGGATGCGCCAGAAGATCTACGACGATACTTACGATTATGAGGATTGGGACGTGAGCCACTCGAGCCGCTGTTTCGTCCACATCGCCAACTCGATGGTATGGCGCGCCATCACCGGCCAGGCGGCGCCCACGGTGCCGCCAACGGCGCGGGCGTACACCGAAGCCGGCCTCCCCTGGTTCGACCTGTACGACGAGCACGTATCGGCGGTGGAGGGCGGCGCGGCGCTGGAGGGCTTGAAGAGCGTCAAGGAGCTAGGGGAGGAGAAGGGTGAAGTGCCGTTGCCGGAGAACGAGTCCATCGACCCTCACATTGTGAAGAAGTTGCGACTCGGCTTGAAGAAGCATCAGGTACGTGAGGGCGTGTTCTAACTCGATTGTGACATAGATGGCGCTCCGGGATTTCGCCTCCGGCGCTGGTCCCGCCTCCCGCGCCGGGGATGTGAATGTCAGACTAAGGCACCATATTACCGGCAGACGAATTGACCCGTGAGAAAGGATCGTCTT
>JASFMO010000338.1:0-4414 GCA_050117535.1 Gemmatimonadales bacterium
CTGCGCGAAGATCAGGTCGCGCAGCGAACGTCCTTGCCAGAAGGGGATAAAGCGATCGCGAAACAGCTCGCGGGTCCGTTCGTCGACCGCGAACGAGACCTTCTCGCGCGAGTCGAGGATCTCGAGGTCGTCGAGCGAGTGGCAACAGACCTCCGGGTACGTCGGCGTCGCCTTCGGGGCCGGCCCGCGCTCGCCCACGATCAGCTCGCCCGGCTGGATGCCAACCGCCTTGTTCTCCATCAAATGCTTGAAGGCGAGGGCGCGGCTGATGGGCGCGGAGAGCGACGTTACCCCATTCCGGTAGAACTCGGTGATCAATTCCGCCCGCTCGGTCGAGAGGCTCGGCTTCGCCTCGAGGCTCTGCTGCCGCAGACGCTGCACTCTATCGCTCAGACTCATATCTCCTCGCCCTTCACCGTCACACGCAGACCGAATTCTCTCAGTCGCCACGCGACTCCCTGGACCGCATCGGCGCGCGGTGGCGGCAGATCAGGGATCGGATGTACCCGGCCCAGCCGCGCGTACTTGTCGACACCCATTCTATGATAGGGAAGAACGTCGACAGGGAAACGCTTGGGCAAGCTCAGGAGGAACTCGCCCAACCGGCCAATATTTTCGTCGTCATCGTTGATGCCGGGCAGCAGCGGGAATCGTATCACCACATCGCTGCCCTGCTCCGATAGCCAGCGCAGGTTCTCGTGGATCACCTCATTGCTGCTGCCCGTGAACTCTCTGTGCCGCTCGTCATCGATCAGCTTCAGATCGAACAGAAAGACGTCCACGTGACGGGCGACCCGCCGAAATACGGCCGGCGGAGCATGCCCGCATGTATCGAGCGCCGTCCTGATGCCCCGTGCCCGGCAGGCGGCCAGCAAATCGCACAGAAAATCGGCCTGCGACAGCGGCTCGCCGCCCGAGATCGTGACACCGCCGCCCGACTCATCATAGTAGACGGTGTCCTTCTCGATCTCCGCCAGCACTTCGTCCGCCGTTACTTCGCGACCCGCGATCTCGAGCGCGCCGAGCAGGCACGCGTCGACGCAGGCGCCGCACAGATCACAGCGGCTGCGGTCGATCTGCAGGTTCTGCGCGTCGAGGCTCAGGGCGGCGGGCCCACAGACCTCGACGCAATCGCCGCAACGGTCGCAGCGGCTGTCGCGCAGCATCAGTTCGGAGTCGAACGCCTGGCTCTCGGGGTTGTGACACAGCCAACAGCCCAGCGGGCACCCCTTGAAGAAGACGGTCGTACGAACGCCGGGGCCATCGTGGATGGCGAACTTCTTGATGTCGAAGATGGTCCCGGTGCTCATAGCTGAATCATTATCGTTAGGGGGTCTGATCACAAGATCCTGACCTCGATTCCAAGAACCGTGCTCCAGGTCACGCTCAGGGGACGGCCGAGGAACGCGCTCGCGTTAACGTGGACACGGCAATCAGGCAAACTGACTCGCGCCGGCCCCGCTCAACAGCCCCACGGCTCGGTCCGCCGCGATCCTCAGACGCCCGACGGTTAGGCTATCGCTTACGGTTTGTTCGAGCGCCCGCGCTCGAACCCTACCAACCGCTGGTCGCCGCGAGGTTGCAGCAGGTTCTTCGGTGATCACGCCCTGACGTCGGCTGTGAGGACAGCGCGGTGGGACCGTGGCCGTGGTGGCAGCTTCCCGCAGAACCGGCTCGACGGAGACTCGCACCCTTCCAGCCCATTTCTCCACCCCTCTCACTGGGTTGATAGTGCTATGACACGCTGTCCCAGATTGGACGTCGGTGTTGACTGGCAGAATGCGAACGCTAGTTTGGTTCTATAATGGTTGCAGTATGGTGCCATCAACCCGGTGACGAGTTCATGGTCAACATCACCCTCAAAGGCATCCCCGATGACCTTTACCGGCAGCTCAAGCGGGAAGCGGCCGACGGTCGCCGGAGCCTCAACAGCGAGATCATTCACCGCCTCCAGGCATCGGTGTCGGCGCCCCGCATCGACCCCGAGGCCTACCTGGCCGAGTTGGCGACGCTGCAGCGCCGGCTTCGCACGTCCCGGTTGACGGACGCGAGGCTCGCGGCGGCCAAGGCGGACGGGCGCACGTGATCGTCGTCGACACTAACGTCATCGCGTACCTTCACCTGCCCGGCGACTACACGGCTGCGGCACGAGAGGCGTTGCGACTGGACCCGGACTGGTCGGCGCCGCTGCTCTGGCGCAGCGAGTTCAGGAGCGTTCTGTTCTCATACATACGGGGCGAGGGCTTGTCGACCGACGACGCCGTCCGCCTGGCCCGCATGGCGGAGTCCTTGCTGGCCGGTCGGGAGCACATCCTCGATACAGCGGCCGTGCTGAGTCTTGCCTCCGGCGTGCGGTGTTCGGCCTACGACTGCGAGTTCGTGGCTCTGGCACAGGCCCTGGACGTGCCGCTCGTCACCACCGATGCCGTGATTCTGCAAGAATTCTCTGACCGGGCCGTGGGTTTGGAGGAATTCGCCGGAAAGAACCAGAAGTCCTGAACGGAGCCGCTCCGAATCGCGCCGGTTAGCCGCACGATCCCATTTCTGAGGATCGCCTGCCGCCGCTCGGGATCACGACTCCAAGAATGGATTGCGAATCTCGATCCCATCGATCCGCGCCCCGTGCTGAAAGTCCTCAGTGAGCAGGATGGAACACCCAGCGCGGCGAGCCGCCTGGACGATCAGCCCATCCCAGAAGCCGAAACCGTGCAAGCGGTGAAGATCGATGGCGGCGATGATGTCGGAGAGATCGAGAATGGCGAGGTCGAGGCGCGCGAAGATCTCGACCTTGCGGCGCGCGACCGCGGCGGGAACCCCCAGCTTGCGCGTGCTGGCGGCGAAGTATTCTTGCAGTACCTGGGTCGACAGAACGCCCCAACCACCCAGCCGGGCCTCCTCGAAAAGTTGCAAAGCCCGGGCTTGCTTGGCCGGCGCGTCATGATCGTCGGTGTAGACCAGGACGTTGGTGTCGAAGAAACTACGAGCGCTCATGCACCTCGTCCCTGTCGAACCGCCAACCTTTCGATCGACCGCCCCCTTCGCGCGAGAGGCCGCGTAGCTCCTCGACATCCTGAGCGGGTTCCGCCCGGCCCGTGACCTGCTCGAGGTACTCGCGCACCAGCTGATTCAGGCTTTTCCCCATCGCCTGAGCAACTTGGCGAGCCTCCCTCACCAATTCATCATCGATCGCCAAGGTGATGTTCATAGGTGCTCAACTTCCGATGAGTAACACGTATTATGTGTACACGTATTATGTGCAATCCTGAGCGCACGTCAAGCACCTAGTCCAATAAGCTAGCTCTGCCCCCTCAAGTCTCTCGATGAGGATTCGTTGACGCGTGACTGCTATTCTGCGTTTGGCCTGCGACGCCATTCGACGATCGCGCCGACTAGTCCAGTTTCGTCACCTCGCAGCGAAGGTGCCCCCGTGGCGGAACTGGTAGACGCGTCCATTCCGCTACGGAAAGAGCCCGGAGGACAACCTCCGGGCTCTGGCATCTGGCGCTCTGCTCACCAGTCGAGTCGCCGGAGCCAATCAACAGGGTGACGGCCGCGAATAGGGCGGCAGTCGACCGCGCGACGCTTCGCCAGTCGATCGGCTCCAGACCTGACGCCCTACTCGGTTATCCCAACCAGGTCGAGCATGAACGCGTACTGGAAAGCGATCTCCTCGTATCGCTTGTAGCGGCCCGACGCGCCGCCGTGCCCCGCCTCCATGTTCGTCTTCAGCAACAGGCGGTTGTCGTCGGTCTTCATCGCCCGCAACTTCGCCACCCACTTCGCCGGCTCGAAGTACTGCACCTGCGAGTCGTGCAGCCCCGTGGTGACCAACAGGTTCGGGTAGTCCTTCGCTTCCACGTTGTCGTACGGCGAGTACGAGAGCATATAGTGGTAGTACTCTTCATCGTTGGGATTACCCCACTCGTCGTACTCGCTGGTGGTGAGCGGAATGCTCTCGTCCAGCATCGTCGTGACCACATCGACCCACGGCACCAGGGCGAGGACGCCCTTGAACAGGTCGGGCCGCAAGTTGGTGATCGCCCCCATCAACAGGCCGCCCGCGCTGCCGCCCTGCGCGAACAGCTTGTCGGGGTTCGTGTAGCCTTCGTCGATCAGGAACTCGGCCACGTCGATGAAGTCGGTGAACGTGTTCTTCTTGTTCAGCAGCTTGCCGTCCTCGTACCACCAACGACCCATCTCCTCGCCGCCGCGGACGTGAGCGATGGCGTAGACGAAACCGCGATCGAGAAGGCTGAGGCGCGCTGACGAGAACGTGGCATCCCGGCTGGCGCCATAGGACCCGTAGGCATACAACAGCATTGGGTTGTCGCCGTTCTTCTCCGTCCCCCGGCGATAGACGATGGATACCGGGACGCGGACGCCGTCGCGCGCCGGAGCGTAAAGCCGCTCGCTG
>JASFMO010000339.1:0-4393 GCA_050117535.1 Gemmatimonadales bacterium
GCACGCGGCGATCGAGTGCAGCACCCCCGTCGCGTTCTTTTCGCTGGAGATGTCCAAGGAAGCGATCGTGCAGCGGCTGCTGTGTGCCGAGGGGCAGGTGAACTCGTCGCGCTTGCGCTCCGGGCGTCTGACCGACCAGGAGTACATGCAGCTGGCTACGGCGGCCGGCCATCTCAATACCGCTCCCCTCTGGATCGACGACACAGCCGCCATCACGGCGCTCGAATTGCGGGCCAAGGCGCGCCGCCTGAAGGCCGAGGTTGATCTTGGGTTGATCGTCGTCGACTACCTTCAGCTCATGCGCGGGCCGCGATCGGAGAACCGGGTCCAGGAGATCAGCGCCATCTCGGGCGCGCTGAAGGCGGTGGCCAAGGAGCTGTCCGTGCCGGTCATCGCGCTGTCACAGCTGTCGCGGGCGCCGGAGCAACGAGCCCAACACCGACCGCAGCTGTCCGACCTGAGAGAGTCGGGCGCCATCGAGCAAGACGCCGACCTGGTGCTATTTCTCTACCGGCCGGAGGTCTACGCGCGCGAAGATCCGGGGTTGGATGCCGAGTCGGTGGAAGGGCAGGCCGAGTTGATCGTCGGCAAGCAGCGCAACGGACCCACCGGCAAGGTTGATCTGTTCTTCCGCAAGGAGTTCACCCGCTTCGAGTCGGTGACGCGGCGCACCCCGCCGGAAAGCGCCTAGCCGGAGTTGCCCTTTACACGCTGACGTCCGGGGTGTCCGAGTGCCCAAGACACGAACAGTCTTCTTCTGTACCGAGTGCGGAGGCGAATCCTCTCGCTGGCAAGGCCAGTGCCCCCACTGCGGAGAGTGGAACACGCTGGTGGAGGAGCGCATCCGACCGGCCGCTGGGGAGCGTGATCGTTCGCGCGCCACCGGCGCCGCTCGCCCCGTGTCGTTGGCCGAAGTCGAGGGTGTTGAACGTCCGCGCTGGCAGATCGGATTGGCCGAGCTGGACTTCGTGCTGGGCGGCGGCGTGGTGCCGGGCTCGATGATACTGCTCGGCGGCGAACCGGGAATCGGCAAGTCGACGCTGCTGCTGCAGGTCTCGGCGCAACTGGCGGCGGCCGGCCACAAGGTTCTGTACGTGTCAGGCGAGGAATCCGCCTATCAGATCAAGCTCCGAGCCGAACGATTGCGCGAGCCGACCGACGATGTGCTGATGCTGGCGGAAACGTCCGCGGAAGCGGTCATCGATCGCGTCGAGGAGCTGGAGCCGAACATCGTCGTGGCCGATTCGATACAGACGATGTACACCGACCGATTGGACGGCGCACCCGGCAGCGTCGCACAGGTCCGGGAGGTGGCGGCGGCCCTGCAACGCGTGGCGAAGCAGCGCGAGATCGCGACCTTTATCGTCGGGCACGTGACCAAGGAGGGCGGAATCGCCGGACCCAAGACGCTCGAGCACATCGTGGATGTGGTGCTGTATTTCGAGTCGCCAACGGGAATCGATCATCGGTTGGTCCGGGCCACCAAGAACCGCTTCGGAGCCGCCGACGAGATCGCCCTGTTCCGCATGAGTGGGTCCGGGCTGGAGCCGGTGGCGAATCCATCCGCGATATTCCTGCAGGGCCGTCAGGACCGGGCCAGCGGCTCGGCTGTGACGGCGACGCTGGAAGGCACGCGTCCGGTGCTGGTCGAGGTCCAGGCGCTGGTCAACCGGTCGGTTTACGGATCGCCGCAGCGTGTGGCGACCGGCTTCGATGGCCGTCGACTCTCGTTGCTGCTGGCGGTGCTCGAACGCCGGGCGCGCCTGCGTACGGGCGACCAGGACGTGTTCCTGAACGTGGTGGGCGGGTTGCGCCTGAGCGAACCGGCCGCAGACCTGGCCGTGGTTGCGGCCGTGGCCTCGGCTCTGCGGGACACGACGATCGAGTCGGACACCGTCTTCATCGGCGAAGTCGGTTTGGGCGGAGAGATCCGGCCCGTCCACCAGCTGGAACGACGCCTGAACGAGGCGGGCCGGCTGGGCTTCAAGCGGGCTTTCTTGGCCGGCCCGCCCCAGGCGGGAAAAGACTATGCGGTAGCGCTGGAGAGGGTGCCTAACGTGGGAAGGCTGGTCGATGCGCTCTTCGGTTAACGCGTGGGCGGTCATTGTGGCGGGAGGCCAGGGCAGGCGGTTCGGGGGCGAACGGCCGAAGCAGTTCATCCCGGTGCGAGGAAAGCCGCTGGCGGCTTGGGCTCTCGAGCCATTTCAGCGCCACCCGGCCATCCGCGGCATCACCCTCGTCGTGCCAGCGGAAGCGGCCGCGATGCCGCCCCTGTGGCTGGAGCGGCTGGCGCAGGAGGGTCTCGTAGTCGCGGCGGGTGGGGCCGAAAGGACCGACTCCGTGCGGTTGGGGTTGGAGACAGTGCCGGCCGACGTTTCGTTCGTTGCCGTTCACGATGCGGCCCGACCGTTGATCACCGAAGAAGCGATCGGCCGGGTCCTGGAAGCGGCAGGTCCTCGCCGCGGCGCCGTGGCGGGCCGCCGCGTGACGGACTCGCTGAAAGAAGTCGACGCCGAGGGGCGCGTGCTCCGGGCGGTGAACCGTGAGCGCCTCTGGCGGGCCGAGACCCCCCAGGCGTTCCCGCGCGAGTTGATCGTCGCCGTGCACCGGGATGCGGCGGCGGAAGGCGTCACCGAGTCGGACTGCGCAGCGTTATGCGAACGGTACGGCGTGGAAGTGGTGGTGGTGGAAATCGCGACGCCCAATCCCAAGGTTACGCGGGCCGAGGACCTGGCCCTGGTGGATTCGCTACTGCAGCGACGCGAGATGGGGTCCAGATTGGGGCTCTGATGCTCGAGATCGAGGTGACCTCGGCGCTGAGTGATCGCGAGCGTCAGCGGGCGGCGCAACGGGCGGCGGCCGTTCTGCGCGCGGGCGGCGTCGTGATCCACCCGACGGAGACCGTCTACGGCATCGGTGGCGATGGGTCGGCGCGGAACAATGCGGTCATCTCGCGTATCAAGGGACGATCGGCCGTGCAACCGCTCATCCTGCTGGCCGCGAGCGTCGAGTCGGCACAGGAGTTCTTGCCTGGACTCGAGTGGTCTCAAGTTCTTCTGACGGTTGCGGAGCGCCTCTGGCCGGGACCGTTGACCGTCATAGTGCGCTGCGCGGAAGCGCCGGCCGGGCTGAGCGGCCCGGGCGGCGGCGTGGCGCTCCGGGTGACGCCGGACCCGACGGTGCGCGCGATACTGAAGGTCTGGGGACGCCCGATGACTTCGACCAGCGCCAACTTGACGGGCGCGCCGCCGGCACGCAGCCTATCCGCGGCGCTAGAGCTGCTGAAGCAGCGCGATGATCTGGATGATCTCAGCCTGCCGGCGCTGGCCATCGATGCGGGGTCGAGCGCCGGGGAACGGCCGTCGACGATCGTCAGTTTCGTCGAGTCTCCTCCACGCCTGGTGCGGGAGGGCCCGGTTGGGCGGAACGACCTGTCGCGGTGGATCGACGACATAAGGTGAGTTGTTAGATAAATGCCAGAAGATGTTGTAAAAAAGCCAGATAGGCCGACCACGTACAATATTCTCTTCGTCTGTACCGGGAACACGTGTCGTAGCCCGCTCGCCGAGGTCATCACTCGCCAGAGGCTGGCCGAGAGAGGCTGGAACCACGTGCGCGTCGACTCGGCGGGGACGGCCGCCGCCTGGGGGGCGCCGGCCTCGGAGGGCTCGGTGGGAGCGGCGGCCGCCATCGGCCTCGATCTGCAGGGACATCGATCTCAGCCGCTCACCGCCCAGCTGGTCGAGAAGTCGGACATCATCCTCGCCATGACGCCGAACCACCTCGCCCGCATTCAGGAGTTGGGTGGGGGCGATAAGGCGATGTTGTTGGGCGAGCTGATGGACGGGGCGGCTCACGGCGAGCCGATCGGCGACCCCTTCGGTGGGCCGCCGGAGGAGTACGCCCAAGTCCGGGACCGGATCTCGCAGGCGGTTCGGGGCCTGTTGGATCGCTTGTCTGCCATTCTGGCGCCGTGAGCGACGGGTTCGAACCGAAGAAGCTGTACGTCCTGCTTGGGGACCCGGTCCACCATTCACTCTCTCCCTCGCTGCACAACGCCGCGTTCCGGTCTCTGGGCTTACACGCGGTGTATGTCGCGATGTACGCCCCGAACGAGCTGGTCGTCCCGCTGATGCGGAGCATCGCCCTGAGCGGTGCCGGCGGAAACGTCACCTTGCCCCACAAGCGGGCCGCCGCCGAAGCGCTCGATCATGGTAGCGCGGCTGCGAGGGCGACCGGGGCCTGCAATGCGTTCTGGTGGGAGGATGGCCGGGGCCTGTGCGGGGACAACACCGACGTCGAGGGGTTCAGACTGGCCGCCGAGTCGCTGATCGGCGGGCCACTTGGAGGGCTCCGCATTCTGTTGATCGGGGCGGGCGGCGCCGCCCGAGCG
>JASFMO010000340.1:0-4388 GCA_050117535.1 Gemmatimonadales bacterium
CCACGGTTCGCCGGTCAACTTCAGCGGGCAACTGTACAACGTCGTCGCCTACGGGGTCCGCGAAGACGATCAGCGCCTCGACTACGACCAGATCGCCGACCTGGCCCACAAGCACAAACCGGCCCTAATCGTGGCGGGCGCCAGCGCCTATCCGCGGGTCATCGACTTCGAGGCGTTCGGAGCGATCGCGCGGGAGGTCGGCGCGCGCCTGCTGGTCGACATGGCGCACATCGCCGGTCTGATCGCCGCCAAGCTTCACCCCTCGCCGGTGCCGCACGCCGACGCCGTGACGACGACGACGCACAAGACGCTGCGCGGGCCGCGCGGAGGCCTGATTCTCTGCCGCGAGGAACTGGCCAAGGGCATCGACAAGGCCGTCTTCCCCGGCATGCAGGGAGGTCCGCTGATCCATGTCATCGCCGCCAAGGCGGTGGCGTTGAAGGAGGCGATGAGCGACCAGTTCGTCGACTACTCGCGCCAGGTGATCGCCAACGCGCAAGCGCTGGCGGATACGTTGAAGCAGCGTGGCCACAAACTGGTGGCCGACGGCACCGATACTCACCTGTTGCTGGTCGATCTGAGCGGGGGCGAACTGACCGGCAAGCAGGCCGAGGAGGCTTTGGGCCGCGCCGGCATCACGGTGAATAAGAACACGGTGCCGTTCGAGACCCGCTCGCCGTTCGTAACCTCGGGCATCCGCATCGGCACGCCGGCGCTGACGACGCGGGGCATGCGGACGGCGGAGATGGAGCGGATCGGCGGTTGGATCGACGAGATACTGCGGGCGCCCAACGACGAGACGCTCGCCGCCCGCGTGCACGACGAGGTACGCGCGCTGTGCCGCGAGTTCCCGCTCTACGAGCAGTGGGTGCAGGGCAGCTTCACACGGCCGCTGGGTCTGGGTCCGAACTCGGTGACACAGGATTGAGGGGTGCGGAAGACTCCTTGTGTTTGCCTGCTCTACCGCAGTGAACCCGTCCCCTTGACTGAAAGGGCGCCAAACAAGAGGTTGTACGGGGTCAGCAAACGCGGAGCGTGAGGTGCGGGTGATGACAGGAGCCATTATTACTTCAGAGCCGGGCAGCTGAGGGAACGGGTCGGGGCCGTATGGTCGGGCTGAACCTGCTGGAGAGGATCCGGGAAGACAATCCGCGTTTTTCGGACGCCGCCTATCTGTTCGTCCTATCCGCGCTTCAATTCGCCATCGAGCAGCTTGACGAACCACGCCACATCACGGGACAAGAGCTGGCCAAGGCCGTCCGCGACCTGGCCATTCAACGCTTTGGGCCGATGGCCCGAACGGTGCTGGAGCATTGGGGCATCCACGCCACCTCCGACATCGGCGAGATCGTCTACGCGCTGATCGAGTACCGCGTGCTCATCAAACAAGACAGCGACAGTCTGGACGATTTCCGAGACGTGTTCAGCTTCGACGACGCATTCGATCGCGACTATCCCTGGGGAAAGCTAGAGCAGCGCCGTTGACGGCGTTACCGAACGGCTACGAGTAGGCGACCGCGACTGAGGGGGGGTGAGCCAGGTGGAACGCGAGCGTGAATTCCCGGTGTGCAAGAAGTGCGAGGCGGGGTCGCTGGTTCCGCTGTCGGATTACGGACGCGAAGGTGCGCCCATCATGTACAAGGCTTGGGTGTGCAGCAATCCGGAGTGCGGGTTCAACATCCGCATCGATAACGGCGAAATCAGCATCGGCCGCAACATCCAGCAATCCTACAAGTAGCGGCATGTTGTAAGATCAGACCGGGCGGCGAACGCGGCGGCGCATTCCAGCGCCGAGGCTTCAGGCAGGTGGTGAACGGATGAGCGACCTCTTCGGGGTGGGGCGGCTTCCGCTGCCGCGGGCGGCGGAGATGGCGGAGATTGATCGGCGGGCGCGGGAGGAACACGGCATTCCGGAACGCCTGCTGATGGAGAGCGCGGGCCGGGCGATCGCCCAGGTCGTCCAACACTTCTTTCCCGATGGCAAGATCGTGGCCGCGGTGGGTAGCGGCCACAACGGCGGCGACGCCTACATCGCGCTGCGCGTCCTGCGCGCCTGGGGTCGCGACGTGCTGGCCATCCAGGCCGGCAGCCAGCCACCCGATCGCGCCCTGACGCACAACTGGGACGTGCCGCTCGAGCACGCCGATGCCGCCGCCGGCGCCTTCGCGTCGGCGGACGTGATCGTCGACGGCATCCTGGGGACGGGGACGACCGGCGCCCCCAAGTCGGGAACCGCCCGCATCATCGAGGCGATGAACGCCGTGCGGGCGCGGCGCGTGGCCGTCGATGGGCCCTCGGGCATGAACTTCAGCACGGGCGAGGTTCCGGGCGCCTGCGTCGATGCGCACGTGACGGTGACGCTGGGCTTTCCTAAGCTGGGCCTGCTGTTCCAACCCGCCCGCGCGCTCTGCGGCCGCATCCTCGCCGCCGAGATCGGCTTTCAGCCCGTCGACGACAACGAGATCTCGGCCCTGGTCATCACCCCCGGCTGGGCCGCCGAGCACGTGCCGCAGCGCGCGCCGGACGCCCACAAGGGCGACGCCGGCTACCTGCTGATCGCCGCCGGCCGCAAAGGCATGGCCGGCGCCGGCGTGCTGGCCGCACGCGGCGCCCTGGCCATGGGCGCCGGGATCGTGCGTATCGCCTCCGACGCCGCCAACCGCAAGATCTGCCAGACCGCCGTGCCGGAGGCGATCTTCGTCGACATCGACGACGAGACCGCGATGGCCGAGGCCGGCGAGTGGGCCCACGCCGTCGTGATGGGCCCGGGCTTTGGGCAGGATCAGGTGGCGAGCGAGCGGCTGAAGCGCGTGCTCGAGAGCACCGGCACGCTGCCGGTGCTGATCGACGCCGACGGCCTTAACCTGCTGGCCGCTAAGCCCAACGAGCTGGCGGAACTGGCCAAGTCGCGGCCCGTCGCCATCACGCCCCACCCGGGCGAGATGGCGCGGTTGCTGAGCCTGACGATCCAGGAGGTGCGCGCCGATCCGGTCACCGTCGCCGGGCTGGCCGCCGAGCGGCTGCGCGCCGCCGTGCTGCTCAAGGGCGCGCCGTCCGTGGTCGCGCTCAGCCACGAGCCGGCCCTCGTCTCGTCCACCGGTTCGTCCGCCGCCGCCTCGGGCGGCTCGGGCGACGTCCTGTCGGGCGCCTGCGGCGCCATGCTGGCCGCGCGGTTGCCGCGCCGCGAGTCGCTGGCGCTGGGGCTGTTCTACTGTGGGCGCGCCGCCCAGCTGGGTCCGGTGCGCGGGCGCAGCTCGCTCGAGCTGGTCGACAGCATCCCCGGGGCCTTCCTCAGCCCGGGGGCCGCCGCGCCGCCCTTGCCGTTCATCCTCTTCGACCAGCCGCCGCCCCGGTGACGGTTCCGCCCCTGGGCCCCGGGGCCGAGTTCGATGTCATCCGCAACGTCCTGAGGGACGCCGTCGCCCCGGGCGCCATGGTGGCGCTGGGCGCCGGCGACGACTGCGCGCTGCTGCGGACGGACGGCGGCTACTACGCCGTCACGGTCGACCTGTTCGTCGAGGGCGTCCACTTCCGCTCGGCCTGGGGCTCGCCGGAGGAGGTGGGCGGCCGCGCGGTGCGGGCGGCGATCTCGGACCTGGCGGCGATGGCGGCCGATCCGGTGGGGGTGCTCGTGTCGCTCAGCCTGCCGGCGGGGCAGGGCGCCGAGCTCGCCGGTCTGATTGGCCACGGTTGTCGGGCCGCGGCGGAGGCGCTGGACGCGGCCCTGATCGGCGGCGACCTGTCGCGTGGCGGTTCGCAGCTGACGCTCGACGTCGCGGCGGTGGGCTCGGTGCGCGAGCCGCAGCTGCGGAGCGGAGCGCGGCCCGGCGATGAGATCTGGGTGAGCGGCGCATTGGGCGGTGCCGCCGCCGCGGTCGCGGCGTGGAAGTCGGAATCGCCGGTGCGGGAGAAGTGGCGCGAGCGTTTCTGGCGCCCGACGCCGCGGCTGCGCGAGGCGCGCTGGCTGGCGGAGCGGGGCGCCGTCGCGGCGATCGATCTGTCCGACGGGCTGCTGGCCGACGCGGGCCACGTGGCCGCAGCCTCGGGCGTGGGGATCGAGATCGACTGGGCGGCGATCCCCGCCGCGCCTGGCGTCGATACCGAGCTGGCCCTGGGCGGCGGTGAGGACTACGAATTGCTCGTCGCCGTCCCGCGTGGCATATTGAGCGACGAAGATATCGCGGAATTCAACCAGGCCTTCGCCATCCCCCTCACCCGCGTCGGCCGGGCCGTGTCTGGCACCGGCGTGCGGGTTTTTCGCGATGGCGCCGAGGTCGAGGTCGCCTCGCGGGGCTTCGATCACTTGATGTAAAGGCGGGCTTTGAATATCGAATATCGAATGTCGAATATCGAATTTCCAAGAACAGTTCTTCATTGTTGGCTAGTCG
>JASFMO010000341.1:0-4366 GCA_050117535.1 Gemmatimonadales bacterium
GTCTGGATTCAAAGGCTCGAAGAAGTCGACGCCATTCGCGGCGACCGTGGCGGCGGAGCAGGCGGCACGGGAGGCGTTGAGTCTCGGCATGAAGCGCGTGCACGTCCGTGTCCAGGGGCCGGGGTCAGGTCGTGAATCGGCGATTCAGGCGCTTCAGTCTTCGGGTCTGCAAATTCGTTCGATTCGAGACATTACGCCCATCCCTCACAACGGTTGTCGGCCACCCAAGAAGCGGCGGGTCTAGGGCACGGGCAGGCGAGGTGATCGAGGGCACTATCACAGGTCAAACGTACGTACATGGCGAGACACACAGGATCGGTTTGTCGGCTCTGCCGACGTGAAGGGCAGAAGCTCTTCCTCAAGGGGAAGCGGTGCAGCACCGAGAAGTGCGCGATCGAGCGGCGCAACTATCCACCGGGCCAGCACGGGCTGGCCAGAGCGCGGCGTCGTCGCGTCTCGGAGTACGCCGTACAGCTGCGCGAGAAACAGAAGGTGCGGCGTATCTATGGGCTGCAGGAGACCCAGTTCCGAAACATGTTCAAGCGGGCCGTACGTGAGCAGGGTATCACGGGCGACAATCTTATCATCGGGCTCGAGTTGAGACTCGATAACATCGTCTATCGGCTCGGCTTCGCTCCCTCACGCAAAGCCGCTCGGCAGCTGGTTCGCCATCGCCATATCCTGATCGACGGCCGGATCGTCGATATCCCTAGCTACCAGGTCAGGCCGGGCATGGAGATATCGGTGAAGCCGGCCAGTCATGAAATGCCGTTGGTCAAGGAATCGGTGGAAGCGCGCGGTGGGGATGGATTGCTGAACTGGCTTTCGGCCGACTACAAGAAGTTGACTGGCCACATGATCGAGGAGCCGAGTAGGGCCGATATTCCGCTGGCGGTGCAGGAACAGTTGATCGTCGAGCTGTACTCGAAATAGGAAGACTTGATTGAGTTGGAAAGTGTCGGCTCGCCTTGCGGTCGGCACAGCGGCTAGCTGAGCCGCGACTTAGGGAGGTCAACAAGTGCAGATAGACCTACGCGGTTGGGTTCTGCCCGAGCGGGTGGAAGTAAGTGAGACATCGGAGGACGGCCACCGGGCCGACTTTGTCGTTCAGCCTTTGGAGCGAGGTTACGGCCAGACGCTGGGGAACGCGACGCGGCGGATCTTGCTGTCGTCTCTGCCGGGGTGGGCAATCTGGGCGTTCCGAGCCAGTGGTGTCGTGCATGAGCACCAGACGATCGGCGGCGTGGTTGAGGACGTGCATGAGATCATACAGCGGCTCAAGAGCCTAATAGTCCGATTGGTCGACGACGAAGAGGACGAGGGCAGGCTGGAGTTGGTTGTGCGCGAGCCGGGTGTGGTCACGGCGCGAAACATTACGCCGAACCCGAAGATCGAGATCATCAATCCGGATCACAAGCTGTTTACGCTGCAGGAGGAGTTGCCCGAGGACACGCCGCTTCGCATGGAGTTTTGGGTTAACCGTGGGCGCGGTTTTGTTCTGGCGGATCAGCAACCGAAGCGAAAGGATGATCCTGTTGATCTGATCGTTGTCGACTCGATCTATAGCCCCGTCTTGCGGGCGAACTACAACATCGAGGAGACGCGTGTCGGCCAGCGCACCGACTTTGACCGCCTGACGCTGACGGTCGAAACCGACGGCACGATACGGCCTGAAGAGGCTGTGGCCTATGCCGCGGAGCTCATGACCAAGCATCTCGAGTACCTTCGTCGCTTCGGCACAGGCAATGGCGAGGCTGCCGCTCCGGCGACCGAGTTGGTGGCAGTGAGCGAGAAGACGCGTGACGTCGTCGACCGGCCACTCGAAGAGTTCGACATATCCGTGCGATCGCGGCACACGCTCGAGAAGGGTAACATCCGTACTTTGGGTGACATAGCACGCCGCACCGAGGAAGAGATACTCCAGATCGAGAACTTCGGTCGCAAGTCGCTCCAGGAGGTTGAGGACCTGCTCGCGACGCACGGATTGCGTTTCGGGATGAAGTTCGAGGAGGGCGATGATGGGCAGCTCTACCTCCTGCGTGAAGACGGCGATCAAGACAGTTAGCAGGACAGAACGGGGAATCAGTCGTGAGGCACAGAAGGAAGGGGCGTCCGCTTGGTCGGACGGCGAGCCATAGGAAGGCCATGTTGTCGAACATGGCGACCAGCCTTTTCCGGCACGAGCGAATTCAGACCACGTCAGCCAAGGCCAAGGAACTGCGGCCTTTCGCTGAGCGGCTGATCACGCTCGCTCGACGCGGCGACCTCCACGCGCGTCGACAGGCCGCCCGATCGATACATGACAAAGAAGCGCTGAAGAAGCTGTTCGATACCTTGGGCCCGCGGTATGCGGATCGGGACGGAGGCTACATGCGCATTCTTAAGCTCGGCCGGCGCCAGGGCGACGGCGCCGAGGTCGCGCTTGTCCAGCTGATCGAACAATAACCCGTTATGGGGGCAGACACATGGCTGGTGTGCTTGGGAAGTTGACGGCCGTTACTTGGCCTTGGGCGACGATGGCCGCCATCTTGGTGGCCGGATTCATGTACTGGCTTTACGTCGAGTCGTCGGCGATCCAACCGGCGGTGGTCGTCGCGGATACAACCGAAACGGTACCCCAAGTTGCCGACACCGTTTTCGTGAGGAATCCAACGCAGTTCTCGCGTCAGCGTGTCTTGTTGTCGCCGGTTACAGTCGCGGAACAGATCGGGCGCGCGGCACTAACCGCGGATCTCCCCGGTCTCGCCGGTTATCCGCTGATCTTGGAGCGGTCGGTGCTGGAGTCGGGACTGACGGTCGTGGGTGGCGACAACCTCAGCGTGGCCGGGCAGGTGTACGCGCTCAACGATTCCATCATCGAAGTCTACCTCCAACGTGGATTCTTCGATCCGGAGAACCGCGCTAAGCTCGAGGGGCATACGACATTCTTCCTTGTCGATTCGCTCGATTTCGTGTTCCCGGAGGCAGCGGAGACCCCGGGAGGAGCGGGATCCTAGCGGTCGGACTTGGAGCCAACAACGAAGCGAGGAGTCTAGGTGTAATGGCACGGGTGTGCTACACATGTGGAAAGGGCCCGGCTGTGGGCAACAACGTCAGCCACGCCAACAATAAGACCAAGCGTCGCTGGCTGCCGAACCTTCAGTCGGTTCGCATAATCGAAGACGGTGACGTGAAGCGCGTCCGTGTCTGCAGCCGCTGCATCAAATCAGGGAGAGTGACGAAAGCGCCCTGAGTGTGGAACGGCCTTTGGGTGGCGTGGTGTCTGTCCGCGACCCGACGCTGGAACTCTCTGGACAACGAACGGCCGGGATCTGTGCGACAGTCGTCGTCGTGTCCTCGGCCGGGGCTCAGATGGCATTCAGGATAAGGCGCCGCTCCGAGCGGATCCCTCGCCGAAAAAGCGCAATCTAGAAATCTAGGTCACGGAAGGCGACTAGACGTCGACTTTGGTGACGTTTGTACGGGCCTGGGCGGACACGAACCCGGGCGGTGCTTCCAGCGGAAGGGCCTGTACCTTGGCGTAGACTTCCTCTTTGCCCCACTCCGTGTCGACGAGGTGCGCAGGGAATTCTTCCTTGAATGAAATGTCGATCTCTTCCTTGGAAGGTATGATATAGTGACGCTTGATTGCGGCATCGGGCTGCCCGAATTGTTCAGCCTTGGCGACGGGCGAAAGTCGATCGTCGGATACGGGGTCCTGTTCCATGAACTCGATCTGAAACAGCCACCTGTGTCCGACCTCATCTGGGGCGAAACGGAGCTTGGCGTCCAGCTTGAAAATCACGAACCCGCCGGTCAATTCATGGTCGAGGTTTGCGCTGATGAAGCTAGCCATTGACGATGCTCCTTTCCCTGGGTGTGTCGAGTGGCAACACTGTTGCCCGCAAGTTGGCACTGCCGACAAACCTCGAGTCTCGACGGCGAAATATGTGCCCGGGGCTTGGGATGGGCAATACAATCCCGAGCTCGCCCCGGGTAGTTTCGCCGTCTCGGCGGCGGGGTTTCGGGTGAGCCTTCGGATTGGATCGCCGACTGGCGCGATCGCGGGCCGAGATATTGCTGGGCTTATGCGCCGCAGCCATATTGGCGCCCGGACGGCGACGCCGCTTGACATGCGGGTTGCCGGAGGCGCCGCTCCTGCGTTGGCGATGCACTCAACGGGACTCACGTTGGCGCTTACCGGTCGCGCGTGAACGAGGGGGACTTGGTTAGCTACGAAGGTGGAACCCAGCAACAACCACTGGCGGGCCGGCGCATCGCGGTCACGCGTCCGCCGGGTCAGGCGCGGGCGCTGATCGAGAGCCTGCGCCGACTGGGGGCCGAGGCTGTGAGTACGCCTACGATCCGGATCGTTGACCCGCCGGAT
>JASFMO010000342.1:0-4356 GCA_050117535.1 Gemmatimonadales bacterium
CGTCTACGCCACGTACCACAACCCCGAGGGACTGAACGTACAGGTCTACAATCGCTGCGTCGGCACGCGTTACTGCTCGAACAACTGCCCCTACAAGGTGCGCCGTTTCGAGTGGTTCGACTATGACTACCCCTATCCGCTCAACCTGCAGCTGAACCCGGATGTCACGGTGCGGGAGAAGGGCGTGATGGAGAAGTGCACGTTCTGCGTGCAGCGGATCCTGGCGGCGCGCAGCGATGCCAACGCCGAGGGGCGCGACGTGGCGGATGGTGATTTCACGACAGCCTGCGCTCAAACCTGTCCGGCCGACGCGATCGTCTTCGGGAACTTGCGCGATCCGAACAGCCGCGTCTCGCGTCTCTCGCGCAGCGGTCGGGCCTATCACGTACTGGGAGAGTTGAACACGCGATCCGCGATCACGTATCTGAAGGGCGTGTCGCGGGGCCCGTTGGAGGAGGCATAGATGGCGACGGTTGCACCGCCGGCGCAGACACCGTTCGCGAGGGTCAGCCGCGACATCATCGGAGCGCTCTGGGAGCCTGAGTGGCGCTACCGCGTCATGATGCTCGTGCTCGTCGCCGTGCTCGGTTGGGCCGGCTTCGCCTGGGTTTATCAAATCAAGACGGGGATGGGCACGGCCGGCATCACACACCCGGTGATGTGGGGCGCCTATATCACCAATTTCGTGTTCTGGGTCGGCATCGCCCACTCGGGGACGCTGATATCGGCCATCCTCTACCTGCTACGCTCGGGCTGGCGAACGACGATCAACCGCACCGCGGAGGCGATGACGATCTTCGCGGTGATGACGGCTGGGCTGTTCCCGCTGATCCATCTGGGGCGGGTCTGGTATTTCTATTTCCTTGCGCCATACCCCAACCAGCGGATGCTGTGGCCCAACTTCCGCTCGCCGCTCATCTGGGATTTCTTCGCCATCAGCACGTACTTCACGATAAGTCTGCTCTTCTGGTATTCGGGCCTCATCCCTGACATGGCGACCATCCGCGACCGCATGAAAGGGCTGTCAGGTCGCATGGCGCGTCTCAAGGAGAAGGTCTACGGTGCGCTGGCGCTCGGCTGGCAGGGAACCGACAGCCAGTGGAAGAACTACCGCCGCATGTATCTGTACATGGCGGCCATTGCTACACCGCTCGTGCTGTCGGTCCACAGCGTGGTGTCGTGGGACTTCGCGATGGCGGTGACGCCGGGCTGGCACTCGACGATCTTCGCACCGTATTTCGTCGCCGGCGCGATCTTTTCGGGGATCGCCATGGTGATCACTCTGTCGGTGCCGTTCCGTTGGGCGCTCGGCCTCGAGGATTACATCACCGAGTACCACTACGACAACATGGGCAAGCTGTTGCTGCTCACCTCGTTGATCGTCGGGTACGCGTATATCGCCGAGTACTTCCTGACCTGGTATTCCGGCGACCCGATGGAGTGGGAGAGCTTCCGCTGGCGAGCCGTCGGCGACTACGCCGGGCCGTTCGTCATCATGATGACGTGCAACGTGCTGATCCCACTGCTCTGTTTCTCGCGGCGGATCCGACGGAGCATTCGGGCGATGTTCGTCATCTCGATCTTCGTGAACATCGGGATGTGGTACGAGCGGTTCGTCATCATCGTGACGTCTTTGGCCCACGACTACAACCCGGGCGCCTGGGGACTCTACACGCCCTCCTGGGTCGAGATCTCGATCACGGTCGGCAGCTTCGCCTGGTTCCTGTTCTGGTTCATGATCTTCGCCAAGACGTTGCCGGCCATTTCGATCACGGAAGTGAAGGAATCGATCGCCGAGGGCGTGTGGAAGCCGGGCGAAAAGAAGGAAGACGCGTAAGATGGCGGGACGCGCTACGGTAACGGCCAGTTACGAAGACATTCACGCGGTGGTAGGCGCCGTCGAATCGGCTCGACAGGAAGGCTTTCGAGACATCGAGGTCTTCGGGCCGATTATGGAACAGGAGCTGGAAGATGCGATCGGCAAGCCGCCCAGCCCGGTGCGTCGCTACGCCCTGATCGGTGGCTTGACCGGCTGCATCTCGGGCTTCGCGCTGACGGTGTGGTCCTCCTACTACTACCCACTGGTCGTGGGGGGTAAGCCGCTGGCTTCGATTCCCGCCTACGTCGTCATCGCCTTCGAGATGACCATCCTTTTCGCCGGTATCTCGGCGCTGATCGGCATGCTGATCCACAACCGAATGCCGGCGCTGAAGCTCCACCCGGCGCACGAGCCCGGTTACAGCGACGACCAGTTCGGCGTGCGCGTGGCCTGTGAGCCGAATCGCTCGTCGCAGGTAGAGCAGATACTCCGCAACCACGGCTCCGGCGAGGTGCGAATTGAGCAATAAAGGATCGAGCCCGTTCGTCTCGGCCGCGCTCGGCCTCGTCGCGCTCGCGGGGCTAGCCGGATGCCGGGGCACCGAGATCGAGGACGCCATCGGCAAAGTCAGCTGGTTCAACAACATGCGCGACCAGCCCGCCGTGGAACCGTTCGAGGAAGCGGCCCGCATGCCGCCCGAAGGCGTCGTCGCCGTCGGCGCCGGCGTGCCGCTCGCGGCACTGCCAGACGACTATCGCGACGTGCCCAACCCGGTCGCGGCCAGCGAAGCCTCGATCGAGCGGGGCAAGGAGCAGTACGACATCTTCTGCAGCGTCTGCCACGGACCGGAAGGCCAGGGGGGCGGCAGCATCGAAGGACCGTACCCAAGGGGCTTGATCAACAACCTGACGACGGAGAGAGCTCGCGAGTACCCCGACGGTTACCTGTTCGGGATGATGTCGGCCGGACGGGGCCTGATGCCGAATTACAGACGCGTTCCGCAGGTGGACCGCTGGCACATGGTCAATTACGTGCGCGAACTCCAGCGCGCGGCGGAAGAGTAGCGCGATACCGTCACGCCCGGTGGATGAGATAGAAGAGCACAGCATGGCAGACAAAACTCATTCCGAAGCGGTTCCATTCAGCGAGAGCGACGTCCTGAGTCGCGTGCCGGGAAGAATCTCGAGCCGTCTGACCTTCGCGCTGGGCACGCTCATAGCGCTGGGGATCCTCGGTTTCGTCGCCGGCCTCGCCATGGCGCCGCAGAGGGCCTGGCAGGCCTATCTCGTGAACTTCCTCTTCTTCTCGGGACTGGCGGCCGCAGGGGTGATTTTCGGGGCGGCCATGCAGATCGCCAAGGGGCACTGGGGGAAGACGATGCATCGCATCCCCCAGGGATTTGGCGCTTTCCTGCCGCTGTCCTACGTGTTGTTCCTGGTCCTTTTCCTCGGCCGCAATCGAATCTTCCCGTGGATCGGCAACCCCGTGAACACCGAGGGTCATCCGCTTCCCGGACTCTGGTACACGACGGGGGGGCTGTTCGCACGAGGGGCTGTTTTCCTTCTTATACTTTACGTCCTCGCATTCGCGTTCATGTACTACTCGCTCAGACCCGACATGCCGGCGGTGGCCGGCCGCCTGTCCGGCTGGCGGCGCAAGCTGGCGGACTGGATCGGCCGCGACTTCGGCGATGCTGAGGGCGAGGCTGCCCGCTCGCGACGGGTCCTGGCGCGCCTCGCGCCGATTCTCGCACTCGCCTACGCGGTCATCATTAGCGGTATGGCGGTCGATCTGGTGATGTCGCTGGCACCCGGCTGGCTGTCGGTCCTCTATCCGGCCTACTTCTTCATCGGAGCCTGGCTATCGGCTCTGGCCTCGATGGCCGTGATGGCGACGATGTTCCGCAAGCACCTGGCGCTCGACTTCTGGGCACCGAATCAGTGGCACGATCTCGGCAAGCTGATCTTCGCCTTTTGTATTTTCTGGGCCTACCTCTGGTTCTCGCAGTACTTGCCGATCTGGTACGGCAACATGCCCCGCGAGACATTCTTCATCGAGGCCCGCATGGTCGAACCGTGGCGAACGATGTCGATGATCTTCTTCGCCTGTATCTTCGTACTCCCATTCCTGCTGCTTCTGTGGCAGAAGGTGAAGATGGCGCCGGTCTACCTCGCGTCCGTCTCGGGCCTGATCCTGCTCGGCCTTTGGCTCGAACGCTTCATCGCCGTCGTACCTTCGATTTGGGATGCCGGGGGATTGCCGCTCGGCTGGATCGAACTGCTGGTGGCGCTGGGTTTCCTCGGACTCTTCGGTATCAGCTACGCGGCTTACGTATCGACCGTGCCGATGCGACCGCTAAACGAGTCGCTGATTGTGGGGAAGCCGCGGAAGGGGCCCTACTGAGTCGAATCTCGTACGGGCGCTGCCGCGTCCGTGCTGATCAAGCCGTCAGCGCCGGCTGAACCGTGGGCTCCGCGCCCGCCCACAGCCCCCGATAAAACAGAAGCACCGCCAGCGAATAGAGATTGGCCGCCAGC
>JASFMO010000343.1:0-4353 GCA_050117535.1 Gemmatimonadales bacterium
CCAGTTCGGTGGCAGTCTGGAAGCGATCCTTGGGGTCTTTCTCCAGGCATGTCATTACGATCTGATCAAGCGCCGTCGGCATGTTGAACTCTGATACGTCGGATACCCTCGGCGGCTGGGCCGTGATGTGTTGGACCATCAGGTCGACCAGCGTATCGGCTTCGAACAGTGGACTGCCCGTGAGGAGCCAGAAAGCGACGCCGCCCAGGCTGTAGAGATCGGCGCGACCATCGATCGACTCCAACCCGGCCACGGATTCGGGCGCTATGAACTGCGGCGTCCCCAAGACGATGCCGGTACCGGTGATCCTCTCGTCGCCTTCGGAGACGATTCTCTTAGCAAGCCCGAAATCCAGTACCTTGGCGAAATCATAGACTCCGCCTCGACAGGTGAGGAAGATGTTCGAGGGCTTGATGTCGCGATGCACGATATTGCTGGCGTGCGCCTCAGCCAGCGAACCGCAAACCTGTAGGAGGATGAAAGTGGTGCGCTCCGGTGGCACGGGCCCAAACCGATGTACGAGATCATCGAGATTCAGGCCTTCCAGGTACTCCATTGCGTAGTAGAAGGTGTTGGCCTCGGTTCGCCCGTAGTCGTAGATAGTGATTGTGTTCGGGTGCGTGAGCCTGGCGGACAGTTGAACCTCGCGCTCGAAGCGGAGCAGAGAAGCATCACCCTCGCCTGGGCTCGGTTGGATCACCTTGACCGCACTGGGACGACACATAAGCGCGTGTCTCGCCATGAAGACCAGTCCCATTCCACCTCTATCGATCTCCTTCTCGATGATGTAGGCGCCGAGTTGTCTGGCTTTATGCAGTGAGAGCCGCATGCGGTAGTGGCCCTTGGTGATGACCACCGATATGGCCGCCACGATACCGAGTTGATAAGTGCCCTCGAACAGCGTATCCGTGAAAATGTCGATCCCTCCGGGCCCTTGCCAGTACTGCTGCAGGGTCGGCACGAATGCGTAGGCCAGCAGCGCCATGATGGGAAAGCCAAGCGTACCGATCACCGCTAACCCGGCCTGCGAAGCGACGGTGACCGGTATCACGGCGGCATGCAGCAGTAGCAGAACGGCGATCGCAAACGTCGGTATCGCATTGAGATCGAAGATGACCGCGTTGAAGTGGGCCAATAGCAGGGTGGAAGTCAGAAGGACAAAGTCGATGATCAACAGGCCTCGCAGGCTCCATTGGCGAAGGAAGACCAGAACGGTCGCAAGGCCTACCAGAACCGCGTAGAGGTCGTGGAATTCGACGATCCAGAGTGCGAACGGCGTCTGTAGTTTGGCATCGAGCCCAACGATCTCGATGTAGAACAGACGGTTGGCGACGGCAATCAGAAATCCCAGGCTGTAGATCAGGCGACAGCTTCGCTGCATCAGCTGCCGCAGTTCCTCGTTGAAGGACGTTGGCCGGTCGGCCGAAATGGTGATCGGCTTGGTGTCTTGGTATGAGCTGTTCATGACCGCCAGAACTTCGTAGCGGCGCAGTACTACTGCATCTCCCTGATGCGTACTTCGATGTCCTCAACCCCGTCGAGCAGCTTCACAAGCTCATCGGTGTTCGTCCTGCCGAAATGGTACGGGTAAAGGATCCGCGGACGGAAAGCCAGCGCCGCATCGGCCACCATCTCGGGGGTCATCGTATAGGGCAAGTTCATGGGCAAGAAGGCGATGTCGATATCCTCGAGAGCCTTCATCTCCGGTGTATTCTCGGTATCGCCGGCGACATAGACGCGCAGATCCCCGAAGGTGATCACGTAACCGTTGCCGTTGCCTTTCGGGTGGAAAGGCTGCCCGCCGTCGCGCTTGTGCACCAAGTTGTAGGCTGGCACGGCTTCGATGGTGAAGCCCGCGAGCGCGCGTGTCGAGCCGTTCTCCATCGTTACGGCGTCATCCAGTCTACCCTGGCAGGAACGCGAGTAGACGACGACTGTCCCCTCTTTGCGTATAGCTGCGATCGCGTCGGGGTCGAGATGGTCACCGTGCTCGTGGGTGACGAGGACGAGGTCCGCGTCAGGCATCGACCCGTAATCCGCCTCGCGGCCGACGGGGTCGATGTGAATGACCTTGCCGTCGAAGGTGAACATCAGGGTTCCATGGCCGATGAATGTGATGGTCAGATCTCCCGCGGCCGCTGTAATGGTGTCGGTTTCAAAGTCCGCTTGACTCAAAGCCGCATCGGTGGCGAGCAGGAGAAGTCCGAGCGAGAGCAAGGGAGCGGCGGATAAGCGCGTTCGCATGGTCACCTGCCGGGAATAGATGTGCGCGGAGTCTGGGTATAGTCTACAGAACACAGCCGCGGCCGGCCAGACCCTGGATCATTCTCTCTCTAGCGGGGCCGTCGGACGATTGACGGATCGCCGTGATGTCATCGCGCGGCCTACGGGCTTAGCCCCGTCCCGGCGCCGAGGAAGCCTACGGCGGTACGACGCACTATGTGATGATTCGTGTCGGAAATGTAGATGAAGTTCAGCGCTGAAACCGCGAGCCCGCGCGGCCCACTGAGCGCGGTTACCGCCGCCGGCAAGAGGTCACCTCGGAACTGCTCGTCTCCGGTACCGATGAAGGTTGCGATCACGAGCGACTGTAGGTTCACGACTCGGACGCGGTTGTTGTCGGTGTCGGCGATAAACAGATTGACTCCATTGGTGCCGATCGCAACCGAGTAAGGATTGTCCAGCAGCGCTTCGGCCGCCGGCCCGCCATCACCCCGGAATCCGGCGCCACCGGCACCGGCTAGCGTTTGGATCACGGACGTCTCAAGGTCCACGACACGGATGCGATGATTGCCGCTGTCGGCCATGTAGAGGATACTATCCTCGATCGTCAGGCCCGCGGGTTGTTTCAGGGTCGCGAGGTTGGCCGGTCCTCCGTCTCCACCAAACTCCGCGGCTCCGGTGCCCGCAAATGTGACGAGTGTGCCGTCCGGTTCCAGGCGCCGAATACGGTTCCCCGCGAACTCACTGAAATAAACGTGGCCGGCCGCGTCCACGGCGACGCCGGCCGGTGTCGCTATGTCCGCCGCCAACGCGTCTACGGTATCGGGAGAGGTCCCCTGTCGACCGCTTCCGGCCAACGGTGTCGCGATTCGGCTCGCCACGTCGAGCCGCCAGACTCTGTGACCGCGGGGATCGGCGACTACAAGCCCTCCGGCATTGTCCAGTGCGATGCCATCCGGCCTTTGGATGCGCGGTTCCTCCTGGCGTTGGCTGTGGTCGAGTAACACCTCCACCTGTCCACTCGATTCCACGACCAAGATGCGCGCGTTGATGTGATCGGCGACGTAGAGCTGGCCATCGGCTCCGGGCGCCAACCCGCGCGGCGAGGCGAGCTGCGTCTCGGTCGCTCGGCTCCCGATACTATCACCGGGCATCTCAGGTATGCCGGCTACGATCCTCACGATGCCCGGCGCGTCACCGACCACGACGAACGGATCGCCGCAGCCGGTCGCGCAGACGAGCGCGGCAGTCGCGATCAGGGCTCGAGTCGCGTCACCCATAGGTCGTAATCGCCAAGTCGGCTCAGCCTCGCGAACGCGAGGAACGTTCCGTCGGGCGATATCGCGGGCTCACGCCCACCGTCGGTACCCGGAATGGCTTCGGCGTCCGACCCGTCGGGCGCCATGCGCCAGATCTGTCCCTCACGGCGGAAAAAGATGGCGCTGCCGTCCGGGGCCCAGGCGGGTTCGTCGCCCTCGCCGAGTTCTGTCAGCCCGCTACCGTCGGGCCGTACGAGGTTGATGACATGACGGCCGGTGACATACTCGGTCCGAATCTGCGTGCAGACGAGGCCGAAGGCACCGATGTAGTCACAACCGACGTTCACCGAGTCGGCACGCTCGAGCCGCGTAAACGCTATGAGCCGACCATCGGGACTCCACGCGGGCCACGCGGCATCCTGCGTGTTCGGCACGGTATCGGCCACCGCATCACCCACTCGCCAAACCATGACATTCAGACCGTCGCTAACGGCCAAGCGCTCGCCATCGGGTGCCCACGAGACCCTGAGGGTGAAAGCGCGCTCGCCTGCAAACAGACGCTGGAAAGGGTAGTCGTTGACATAGTCCGTCGTGGGTAGTCCGGCGCCTTCACGCACCACGCCGGGTACCCGGATCACCAACGCGGGGTCCTCCTCGAGCGGGCCACTCGCGTCGAAGCGTCGGGCACGAATCGCTATCTGCATCAGCGGTGGACGTGCCGCTTCGGCCGGGCTGCGCTCAGGCTCGCAGACGAGTGCGGTGAGGCCGAGGTCGCAGGGATGTGCATCCCAAAGCGCCTCGATCTCGACGAAGGCGACCCTCTCTCCGCCGGGCACGGGCGTTGGAGCCATCAGCCAGCGGCTACCGCGAA
>JASFMO010000344.1:0-4350 GCA_050117535.1 Gemmatimonadales bacterium
AGACCGCTCGGGCGATGGAGCTTTTGCAGGCGGGCATCGATCCGAACGCCGGTCCGCCCGATAGCCTCTGGGCCGTGGGGGTGCAGCTGTTCGCGCAGATTCTGTTAGAGGAGGGCGAAGACGACCTGGCCGCCGTCTGGCTCCGTTGGTCGCTGCGCGCCGATCCGGAGATGCCGGTGGATAGCGTGACGTTCCTGCCCGAGTTGGTGCGCGCGTATCGAGCGGCCCGGTACTACGTCGATGCGTCGGGAGGGAGCGGGCGGCAGGCGGAAACGGAATGGCGCTGGGCGCCTCGCGGTGTCACGCGGGGATCCGGGACGCTGACCGTAGACCTTTCGGAAGTAGCGGCCCCGGTCCGGTTGACCCTTTCAGGGGCTGGTACGCTGACGCCAGGCTCGCCGGTCGAACTGGAGCCGGGCAGCTATGAGATCGGTGCCGAAGCCGACGGCTATGACCCGGTGAACGTGACGACCGAGGTGTTGCCGGGTGTGACCACACGGCTGACCCTGACACTCGCCGCCGAGCTCATCGCATTGGGTGACTCGGCTCTAGCTCCGTCGGTGGCGACGGCGACGCTGAACGGCTTGGCGCGACTGACCGCGTATCGGTTCGGAACGGAGCCGAGTTGCGTGAGCGGATTTGTGGCGGACCGCGAGGGTCTCGTGGTCACGACCTACCGAGCGATTCGGGGAGCCGACAGCGTCAGTGTGAACCTGCCTCTGAGCGGCGCCGCCGGTGAAGTGAGAGTGGCAGCGTATGACGTCGGAGCCAACGTGGCGGTGTTGAGGTTGCCGCAGGTCCCGGAGCCTCCTCTGAACCTGAGCAGTCGGCCGTCCGAGGGGGATTACGTCTGGGGCTTCGGCTTTCGCGAGTGCCGGTCGGCCGTGGCGACGTCGACGCGCATCGCGGCTTGGCGGAGTCCACCACGCGGGGTTCTCAGCCTGGGCCGTCCCGTGTCGGAGGCGGACCAGGGTGGTCCCGTCATCGATGCGGCGGGTCGGGTGATCGGGCTGGCGACGGCGGGTCAGGCGGCGGTATCCGCCGCACAGATCGAGGCTGCACTGGAAGAAGCCCGCGGCACTCTACGTGAAGGACGGTTGCTGACCCTGAGTCAGGTCGCCGTACGCGAGCGGCATCGCTACGGGGCAGTGTCGATCAGCTCCGACATGAGCGGAGCCGTAGCGCGCCTGACGCCGCTCGAACGCTGGCACTGGCCGGAGGCGGCGCGCAGCGATTCGCTGCCCGTGACGTTCGCGGGACCGATGGGACGATATCGGCTGGAATTGCTGGCCGAGAGCCGCGTCCACGAACAGCTGGAGGTGTTGGTCAATCCGGGGCAGCGTGAGGAGCTGTTCGTACCGCTCCTTCAGGTGACGACGGATTCCGGCGGCGGGTTCCCCTGGGCGATCGCCGCCTTGGGAGTCGCCGGAGCGGGAGGAGCCGTCGCGTTGCTGGCCGGCGGTGGCGGCGGCGGCGATGGAGACACCAACGGAGCCACGACGGGTGGCATTTCGATCAGGATTCCGAACCCATGATCAGACCGAGATACCGATTACTGCTGGGGTTCGGCCTGCTGGTCGCGACGCTCGTCGTGGCCTGCCAGGATGAGCCCGTCGCGCCGCGCGGTCCCGGCTCGATCTCGCTGGAGATCGTGCTGGCCGACGACACCCTCGCTGAACCGGGCCTGATGGCTTCGACGCAGGAAGGCCGCTTCCTGCTGTTCGGCAGTCTGGATCGGGCACGCGCCTACGCGCGCGGGCCGACCAACAAGACAGTCGAGTTGACGCTGTCGCAGGATGACTACTTCGAGGGCACGATCACGGGATTGCAGCCGGGTTCCTACACCGTCGCCGTCGAGGGTCTGATCGACAACGAGGTCGACTACTACGGCGAGACGACGGGCGTCAGCGTGAGCGCGGGGCAGAACTCGACGGCCTCGATCACGTTCCGCTCTTTCTCGCCCAGTTTGACCACCGTTCCCAGCCGAACCGCCAGCCGGCGCTTCGATGTCTGCTACAGTTCCGTGGCGAACGCGACGGGTTACCGGGTGGAGTGGGCGAACAACCCAGGCTTCACCGGACTCAACAGCGTCCAGTCGACTTCGACGTGTGCCGAAGTCCAGGTCAGCGCGGCGGGGACGTACTACGTACGCGTGCGGGCGCTGGAGGACATGTCGTCGACGCCCAGCACGCCCAGCGACCCGAGGACGGTGGAGGTCGTGGCGGCGTCGGTCGCTGTCAGTGGGACCATCACCGAGGCGGAGGAGCTGGATATTCGGGCCGGCGGAGCGACGCTGGATTTGACGTTGACCGATGATCAGTGGATCGCAGGCATCGGAAGCGACAACGTCGAGACGGCAGCGCTTCTGGACGGCATCGTCTCGAGCGCCTCGGAAGCGAACGGCTGGAACGCCGTGGTGCAGCCGGGTCTCGACTATGTCCACGTGGCGCGGCTGAGCGCCACGCAGGTCCGGATTACGCTGCCTCCGTTCGGGACCTACTCGATCTCCGGGTCGGAGGCGATCTCGGTGACGGTCCCCGCCGCCGCGCTTGCGGCGTCGGTGGACGCGATAGAGGTGCAGGACGCCTTCAGCATCGTTCGCTCACCGCGGTTGGCCGTGAATGTCACCGGTGAGGGTGGCGTCACCAGCAATCCGGCCGGGATCGACTGCCCGGGCACCTGCGAGGGTGTTTTCGCCAGCGGCACAACGGTCACGCTGACCGCCACACCCGCGCTGGGTTGGGGCCTCGACGGTTGGGGTGGCGCCTGCACGGGGACGGGCGCGTGTCAGATCACGCTCGTGCAGGACACCGCGGTCTCGGCGCTTTTCGTGCAGGGTAACTTCGACCTGACCGTCACGGTGAACGGGAACGGCAGCGTGAGCAGCGATCCGGTTGGGATCGACTGTGGCGCCGATTGCAGCGAGAACTATCCGGGAGGCACCGAGGTAACGTTGACCGCCACGCCGGATGGGGGCTGGCTGTTCCTCGAGTGGAGCGGCGACTGCAGCGGGACGAATCCGACTACGGTCGTCACGGTGAACGCGGCGAAAAGTTGCACTGCGACGTTCGTCGAGGAGATGTTCCAGCTCAACGTAGCGGTGACAGGGAGCGGCACGGTCACCAGCGACCCGGCGGGCATCAACTGTCCGGGAGGGTCATGCCAGGCTAGCTACGCGTCAGGCACCGTCGTTACGCTGACGGCGGAGGCGCTGACGGGCTGGGAGTTCTCGCAGTGGTCTGGAGACTGCAGCGGCACGAACCCGGTCGTAGACGTTAACATGAGCGCCGCCAAGACCTGCGAGGCGACCTTCGTCCAGATCACCTATGCCCTCGGCGTCACGGTGGTGGGGACCGGCGGAGTCGTGAGCAACCCGGACGGGATCACTTGCCCGGGGGACTGTGTCCAGAGCTATTCCAGCGGCACCGAGGTGACGCTGACGGCGGCCCCGCAGCCTGACTGGATTTTCTCGCACTGGTCGGGCGACTGCTCCGGTGTCAGCCTGTCGACTGTGGTCACCATGGACGCGGACAAAGCCTGCACGGCGACGTTCGTCGAGGAGTACTTCCCGCTGACGGTCGGAGTGTCCGGGAGCGGAAGCGTCACCAGCGACCCGGCGGGGATCGCGTGTCCCGGCGACTGCGGCGAGCCGTTCCTGAACGGCAGCACGGTAACTCTGACGGCGAAGCCGGATGCGGGTTGGCTGTTCGAGTCGTGGGACGGCGACTGCACGGGCACCGAGTTGACGGTCGACGTGACGATGAACGCGGCGAAGACCTGCGTCGCCAACTTCATACGAGAGACGTTCACGCTCGAAGTGAGCGTCGTCGGCCATGCTCGCGGTGGTGGCGTCGTTACGAGCGATCCCCTCGGCATCGACTGCGGCGACGACTGCGTCGAGGTCTACGAGAGCGAGACCGTGGTCACGCTGACCGCGACGCCGACGCCCGATGACTTCTGGTCCGCGTTCTCGCACTGGACGGGCGATTGCACCGGGACTGATCCGAAGACTCTCGTGACCATGGATGGGGCGAAGGTCTGCGGCGCGGTCTTCGTACAGGCGGCCGCTGAAATCACGGTATCGGTAATCGGTGACGGCATCGTCACCAGCCAGCCGGCGGGCATCGATTGTCCGGTGAATGCGTGCTCGGACGCCTATCCGATTCCGACGCAGGTGACGCTCACCGCCACGCCGAGGCCGGGGTGGCTGTTCTCGGCTTGGGGTGGCGACTGCTCTGGCATCGAACCGGAGCTGCCCGTCGTGGTCGAAGCGGACATGACCTGCAGCGCCACCTTCCTCGCTTTGCCCGAGTGGATCAACCTGTCCATTCAGACCACGCGGCCCGAGCC
>JASFMO010000345.1:0-4350 GCA_050117535.1 Gemmatimonadales bacterium
AGACACGAGCTGAGACGCCTCGCCCGGCGTGGCAGCGTTGTCGCCTCAGTTCTCAGGGAACTAGTCTGCTGTCGATCGAGGGTTGTCGGCCGTGTTCAAGGTCAAGAAGAGACACCGACCCAAGCCGCGGTATCCTTCCGAATGCTACATCAACCGGGAGTTGAGTTGGCTCGAGTTCAACGCGCGGGTGCTCGAAGAGGCCTACGATAAGAGTACCCCGCTACTCGAGCGGGCTAAGTTCATCTCGATCTTCTCCTCCAACCTCGATGAGTTCTTCGAGGTCCGCGTCGCCGGCCTGCAGGAGCAGGTCAAAGTCGGCGTCGAGCCGCAGGACTACGCCGCCGACGGGCTCGATCCGGAGACGGTGCTGGCGCGGATCGCTGAGCGCACGCACGAGCTGGTCGAGCGGAAGTACCGTGTCCTGGGCGACGAGGTGATGCCGGCCTTGCGGGAGCACGGAATCGAGCGCGTCCGCTATGACGAGCTATCGGATGTCGAGCTTCAGCACGTCGAGCGGTTGTTCGTCAGCGACATCTACCCGGTTTTGACGCCATTGGCTATCGACCCGGGTCACCCGTTCCCGCACGTTCACAACAAGAGCCTCAACTTGGCCGTCTTGCTGCGAAAGAGCGAAGGGCGGGGCCCGCGTGAGCTGTTCGGCGTCGTGCAGGTGCCCAGCGTCGTGGAGCGCGTCGTCGTGCTCCCGTCCGAAGAGGGGCGCTTGCGCTTCATCCTGCTCGAGGACTTGATCGCGGGGCGTGCGGGCCAGTTGTTCGGGGGCTTCGAGATCGTCTGCCAGACGGTCTTCCGCGTGACACGAAACACGGACCTGACGATCGACGAGGACGAGGTCGAGGATCTGTTGAGCGCCATCGAGGTCTCGCTGCGGGAGCGCAGGCGCGGCGAGGCCGTCCGCTTGGAGATCAGTGCAGGCGCGGACGATCGCTTCGTCGAACTGCTCGGCGAGGCCTTGGATCTGCAGCCACAGGACCTGTACGCCATTGATGGGCCGATCGATCTCAGCGTGATGATGAACTTGTGGCAGCTTGATGGTTTTCGTCATCTCAAGGACGAGCCGTTGGTCCCGCGGACATCGCCGTCGTTCGCCAAGCGTCAGAGCGTGTTCGACGCGATACGCGAGCGGGACATACTGGTCCACCACCCCTACGAATCGTTCAACGCCGTCGTCAACTTCATCGACAATGCCGCCGACGATCCTGACGTCCTGGGGATCAAGCAGACGCTATACCGGACCAGTGTCTCGAGCCCCGTGCTCAACGCGCTGGCGCGTGCGGCGCAAAACGGCAAGCAGGTAACGGCTCTGGTCGAGCTGAAGGCACGATTCGATGAGGCCAACAACATTGCGTGGGCGCGCACGCTCGAGGAGGCGGGCGTGCACGTGGTCTACGGCGTCGTGGGGGTGAAGACGCACTGCAAGGTCGCGCTCGTGGTTCGGCGGGAGTCGGTTGGGATACGCCGGTACGTCCACATGGCGACGGGCAACTACAATCCGCAGACGGCCCGCATTTACACCGATATCGGGTTGTTCACCGCTGATCCCGCGTTCGGCGAGGATGCGAGCGAGTTGTTCAACCTATTGACCGGTTACTCGCAGGGGCACGAGTGGCAGAAGGTGCTCGTCGCACCGCGCGGCCTTCGCGAGCGGATGGTCGAGCTAATCCGGCGCGAGCGGGGGAAAGCCGAAGCCGGTCGCCCGGCGCGAATCATCGCGAAGATGAACGCACTCGTGGAGCCTTCGCTGATCGACGAGTTGTACGATGCGTCGCAGGCGGGTGTGGAGATCGATTTGCTGGTGCGGGGGATCTGCTGTCTGCGACCGGGCCTGCCCGGCATCTCGGAGAGGATTCGCGTTCGCGGCGTGGTGGACAAGTTCCTCGAGCACAGCCGCGTCTTTTACTTCGAGAACGATGGTGACCCCGAGCTCTTCCTCGGCAGCGCCGACTGGATGCCGCGCAACTTCTACCGCCGCATCGAGATCGCGTTCCCGGTGGAGAGTCCCCAGCTGAAGGAGCGGATCATCGGCGAGATCCTGCCGGTGACTCTGGCCGACAACGTCAAGGCGCGTGCACTGGACCGCGATGGCGTCTATCAGCGGCTCGTTCCGGCGCAAGGGGATCCGTCGGTGCGATCTCAGGCGGTGTTTCAGGAGCTCGCGCGGCGCTCGGACGAGGAGGCCAAGGAACTGGTCCAGCAAATCAGTCCCGGCTTGCGCGGGTTGGTGGGCTTGGGTGCTGGGGGGCAGTCGGCGGCTTGAAACCGCTGGGTGGCTCGGCGGTGTGAAGGGTGGGGGGGATCGCTCACCGCGGTTCGACAGAATCAGCGCCGGCGAGACTTTTGCCGCGACGCGCGGCGGGCGAGGTTGATGTTCTCGTAGTCGGTGTCCCCCGTTACCTCACTCACCACAACGGCCTGCAGCCAGTCGGGCAAGTCGAATTCATGGTCCTCGTGGGGAAGTTCGACTTCCGCCAATACCAGCTTTGGCGCCGTGAAGTCATCGATCTCAAAAACGAGTTCGCCGTCGGGGACTCTGTAGCGTCGCTTTCGGATGCGGGCGCGCTCGGTCAGGGGCCACAGGCTATGGAACGTACGCCGCGACACTTTCTCCTCCAGCTCGAAGCGTCGGATGCCGTGCCCCGACTTGATGGTGCGGTAGTACCGCACACCGTCGGCGGAGCGAACCCGTCGCAGGCGCTCCTGGATGGTTTCACCCGGGATCCAGCCTTGCTCGATCAACACGCTGGGGGCCTCGCGAACGGTCTCGGGCAACTCGCTCAGCAAAAACTTGCGTTCGATTTCGTGGTCGTCGTTGTCGAACCTGCGCAGCTCGGTTACCAGGTCGGCGACGCGTCCGAAGAAGGAGGCCGGCGCGGTTCCCAGCCAACCACGTTCGAGATCGGTGAAGAGACGGGCGCGGCGTTCGGCTAGCAGGCGTGTGATGGCCAGGAGCCCTCGCGTCACGTCGGCCACCGATCGACGACGCGGTACCTGACCCGAGCTCTCCTCGAGGGCCAGTTCATGCATGCGACGCGCCTGTTCGGCCGCTGCGACCTCCGTCGCGCCTGCCACCTCGCCGGTCAGCACGTGCGTGTCGTTCAGCTCTCCCAGCACATCCTGCAGGCGCTTGATATCCTTGACGACCTTCTTTGCGGCGTCGAACGAGTCCCGCAGTGGTTCCGCCAGGTAACGGAGACGTTTCGCCGCGATCCTGGCGTTGTGCGCCGGTTCTTCGTCCTCCGGCGTGTGAACGCTGGCCAGCAGCGACCGCACCTCGTCGGCGTGCGCCTCGATCAAGTCGGCGGTCACCTCGACGAAAGGCTTGTGGGACGCGAGTCCGTCGCCGGTCAGGTTCAGGGTATAGGAAGAGAAATTCTTGGTTACGCTACGGCGCGCTTCGCGATACTCGCGAGCGATCCGCGCGCGCGCGTCGCCATAGGCCAGGTCTCTCCGTTCCTCGAGCGCATTTAGCAACCAACGCAGCCCTTTCCGTTCGCGCGGCTTCAGGTTGTCGGTCTGCGCGTTGAGCCAGAGGATCTGGACCTCGGTGTCCCGGCCGACATTGGTCGCCGACGCCAGCTGGCCCATCAGCTTGCGTGACTTCTTGGGCGAGCTGCCCTTGAGGTAAGGCTGGTAGGCGCGAACGCAGCTCCGGAATCGACGTAAGGAGACCCGGAAGTCGTGCAGCGCTTCATCGTCATCCGGATCGGAGAGCCGCTCGAGGGCCGCGTCGGCTTCCTCGAGCCATGCCAGTGCCAGGACGCGGGCGGTTTCCTCGACCGGTCGATGCAGAAGCTCGTGAGAGACGCTGGCCATGGTTAGTCTCCCAAAGCGCGCAGGATGGCCGGCGAGAGCAGCCAACGAAGCGTGGCCCCGCCGGAGTAGATCTCGTCGTAGAATGTCAGCAGGCAAGCCCCACCCTTCTTGAAATCGAGGAACGGCTCGTCGGCCCGTGCGGTGAACCAGCTGATGTGCATGCTGAAACTGGGCTCGTGGCCGACGACCACGATGGTAGAGTCGCCCTTCTGATCCTGCAGCCAGTGCAGCAGGCGTTCCGAAGTCGCTTCCGGCTTCAGGTCGGCCAACTCCGCGATACCGAGCCCGCCGTAAGCGTCTGAGATGATTTCGGCGGTTTGTATGGCTCGAACGAACGGACTGCTCGCCAGCAGATCGACGGCCGGAACGAGACGGCGCAGGCCCGCGGCGCCCAGCCGCATTCGTTTCTTACCGCGCGGGGTCAAAGGGCGCCTGTGGTCGGGTTTGCCTGTGCGAGCAAAGACTTCACGCTCTTCGGCGATGGCGTGTCTTACCAGAACCAGGTCCATCATTTTAGCT
>JASFMO010000346.1:0-4345 GCA_050117535.1 Gemmatimonadales bacterium
ACCGTTCGAGGTCACGGTAGAGAAGCTGAGATACGCGGGAAACGTCGGGGACGTCGATGTGGAGGTCCGCGGCGGCAACACGGTGATCGTCCGCGTGATCGCGGAGGGGAAGGAAGTCGAGATCATCTCGGTCGACGCGCGGATACGGTTGCGTCTCCGGCAGTAGTCAGCGGTCGGCGCGGCTCAGGGCCGGGTACGCGGACGCCGTCAGTCCTGCGATCCGGCCCTCTTCATCTCGGTCTTGGAGGCCTCTTCTCGGTACAGCGCCTGATCAATGAGGATGAGGATGGGTGGCGATGAGACCACGAGGGCAGCCGGCCTCCCGCGCAGCGTCGTAGCCATGCGACGATGACTCCTGTAATCCGGGTGAAATAAGCTGGGCTTGCCGACTCGGTCTAGCCGTCGCGCCGCGTCTGGCTGGCGCTGACCGCATGCCCGAAACATATTGATTGAAGACCCGAGTTGGTGGACAGGTGGGAGGAGCGAGGCGTGATGCAGTGTCCGATGTGCAAGGAGCGACGGGCGGCCCCACAATACTATCGGGTGAACGACGTCACCGAGCAGGTGGAGCATCTGTGCCGGGCCTGCTGGATCATGCTGCGGAGATCGGAGCGCGATGATTGGCGCTACTTTCGAGGTGCCGCACGCTTGATCCTCCTGTACACGGTGCTGCCGGTCGGGATCGCGGCAATCTTAGTCTGGCTGCTGGCCAACTGGATACTATGAAGAACTGTCGGCACTGCGGTTCGCTGATACCGGATCACACGCACCGTTGCCCGCACTGTCGCGGGACGCACCCGCGCGGTGGCTGGATCTTCCAGGCCTTCTTGGTTGCGGTGGTGGTGGCGACGGCAGCGGCCGTCCTATTTCTCGACTAGGCGGACCGAGCCTCAGAAGGGCGCCGGTCCTTTGGGCTTCTTGTAACGGGGACCGGCTCGATCCAAGAGACGCTGCAGCTCGGCGTCGCTGAGCTCATACGGATCCTGCGTATGGCCGTGGGTCGGGAGCGGGGCGACCTGCTGGTCGCCGGATCCTTGGGCGGGCCGGAATACAAGCTCGTGGCGCCCGTGTTCGCGTTCGACTATCCAGGCTTGACCGGAGCGGTCGGTGAACTTGCGAGCCATTGGCTTGGGTCCTCGTGGTTGCGCGGGGCACGGTTGGTCCCGCCTAACAGTCGGTCGGAGGCCGTAGCCTTCGTCCAGACACGGATGACGCTGTACCGTTAAAGTGAAAGGCTCGAGCGAGGTGCGAAAGGTGGCGGTGGAACGCGAGTTGACCGACAGCAGGGGACGGCGCTGGAGCGTCGGATATCTCGAGGGCGGCGTGCGGGGCATGCTGACCATGAACCAAATCGTCTTCACGGCTCTGGACGGAGACATAGCGGGTGAGGAGCGCTACCTGACGGTCTTCCCGGGATACCTGGAGAACGTGGACGATCATCAGCTGGGGATCGCTCTATCTCAGGCTCAAACTGTAAATCCGCCCTGGTAATTCTCTGGTTGGCAGTCGTCGTGGCTGCCTGCGGCGGAAAAAGCCGCGACCCGGAGCCGGCCGAAGGTGCCGCCACGCGGACGGGCCGCGTGCGGGTGGCGGGGAGCACGCCGCTGGAGCGAGTCCTGCTGGAGCCCGAAGAGCCCGAGGCCACGGCGATCGAGATCGCGGGCGATCTACGCCCCGAGCTCAAGCGTTTGACCGGGGCGAGGGTCCAGGTCACGGGCACGACTTCGTCTTCCGGCCGCCTGCGGGTATCCGAGTACGCCATCCTCGAAATCTCGGGCCACAAGCCCGTCGTTGGCATGCTCGAGGTGGAAGCGAGCGAAGCGAGCGTTGTCGATGCCGAGGGTGGCCGCTGGCGTCTGCGCGACGCCCCCGCAGAGTTGATGGCTCATGACGGCGCGAAGGTCTGGGTGGTCTTGAACACGAACGGTGTGGTGACTGGGTATGGCATCCTCCGGGAACGCTAACTCGGACAACGTCGATCCGCAGTTCCAGATGTTCGACGAATCGCCGCTCGAGGAGGAGATCGGATCGATCCCCTTCGACGGCGCGAGCTGGGCCGTCGTCCTCCAGACGCGCGAGTGTGCTGACCGTTTGTTCCGCGGTCGATTCCTTTTCAGGTCGAAAGGACGCGAGCTGCGCACGGCCGACCTGTTCATCGAGGCTTCGTACGAAGCGGTGATCGAGCGCGCCAGAGATTTCGGTGAACATCTGTTGCGCGACCTCATTCGCTCTCTCGTCTAAGACGCATAAGTTCATCCATTACATGATTTGGGCCATGCGATATCAAGTCACGCATGAAGTGGGTCTTGCACTGTTCACCGCCGTGTTGCTGGCTGTGCTCGGATGCCAGCCGCCGATGGGTGCGGGGCCGGTCGCCGGGGCCCCGGAGCCTGTACCGGCGGTCGAGCCCGAACCCGAGGAGCCCCCGGCGCCGACCCGTGCAGCGCCGCCGCCTGAACCAGCCGCGACCGCCGGAGCGCCGGCCTTCGAGCGCGTGCCGACTGGCGAGGTCCCGGAGTTGGCGGGAGCGTTGGAGTCGCCGAACGACCTGGTCGAGGCGCTGGATAGGAGCCTGGAATGGTTCGAGAAGCCGTCGAGCCGTGAGGCGTTTCCACTGGGGGGTATCAGCCACGCGCACGCGTGGGCGAGCGTGGCCGCGTTCCGGCAGCTTTGGGTGGGCGTTCGGGTGCCCGAAGAACTCGAACGGCGGATCGAGGCTGAGTTCGATTTCTTCCGGAGCCTGGGCCACGACGGAGGGGGCACGGTGCTGTTTACGGGCTACTATGCGCCGGTCTTCGAGGGCGCCCGCGCACGCGACGATGTCCATCGCTATCCGCTCTACACTTTGCCACGGGACCTGGTTGTCGATTCGACTAGCGGCGAGGTCCTGGGAAGGCGCAGCCGTGGACGGCTCGTGCCGTATCCAACGCGCGCGGAGATCGAGGAGTCGGAGGCGCTGAGAGGTGGCGAACTGGTGTGGTTGCGTGACGAGTTCGAGGTGTACCTGATCCACGTGCAGGGTTCGGCGTCGGTACGGCTTCGGGATGGCTCGATCATGCGGGTCGGCTACGCGGGCAACAACGGCCACGACTACGTTAGCATCTCGCGCGAGTTGCTGGCCGACGGCAAGCTAGCGGAGGACGAGATCAGTCTGGCCGAGGTGCGCGGGTATTTTGTGGCGCATCCCAGCGAGCTTCGGACTTATCTGTGGCGTAATCCGAGGTTCATCTTCTTTGCTGAGGTGGACGCCTCGGATTGGCCGAGCGGGTCGTTGGGCGTCAAAGTGACCCCGCTGCGGTCGTTGGCGGCGGACAAGCAGCTCTTTCCACCGGGTGGTGTGGTGTTCGTCGAGACGCGAGCGCCCGGCCGGGACGGCCGCATGCGCCCGTTCGAGCAGTTCATGTTGGACCAGGACAGCGGTGGCGCGATCCGTTCTCCGGGGCGCGCCGACATCTACTACGGTGTGGGCCCCGAAGCGGAGCAGCGTGCCGGTGGGCAATACGCGGAAGGCCGGTTGTACTACTTGTTCCTCAAGCCCGAGCGGTTGGAGTACTGGATGGACCAGCTCGCACGGGCGAATCGATCGCCGGGTCGCCGGTGAAGCTCCATATCGCCATAGCTCTGGGCCTCGTCGGGGGTCTACTGGTCGGCATCCTGGCGTCGGCCACCGGCTCGCCGGCTTTGGTGGCCTTTGCCGCGGCGTGCGAGCCGCTGGGGCAGGCCTTCGTCGATGTCCTCAAGATGGTGGTCATCCCGCTGGTGACGGCGGTGATCTTCGTCGGGGTCGCCTCGCTGGGCGATCTGCGGCGCCTGGGTCGTCTGGGCGGTTTGACCATGCTGTTCTTCGCCGTCACCAGCGTGGTCGGCGTGCTGATCGGAATGGGCACGATGCGGCTGCTGCTGCCGCTGACGAGCGAAGCGGCGGCGCAGGCTGTGATGCCCGGGGCGCCGGAGGCTCCGATGCTGCCGGGTCCGGTCGAGTTCTTGCTGGGCTTGATACCGGCGAATCCGTTCGCCGCGGCGGCGGAGGGCGCGCTGCTACCCCTGATCGTGTTCACCGTTCTGTTCGCGGCGGCGGCGGGCGTCTTGCCTCGGCCCGAGCGAGAGCGGCTGATCGCGCTCGCCCGCTCGGTGGCGGCGGCTTTGGTGAAGCTGGTGCACTGGATACTGTGGATCGCTCCGCTGGGCGTCTTTGCCCTGGCGGCACCGGTGACGGCCCGGGCGGGCTGGGCGATGCTACAGAGCCTGCTGACCTTCGTACTGGCCGTGCTCGTGGGACTAGTCGGATTCATCGCGCTCGTGTATCTGCCGGCCGTTCGTTTCCTCGGAGGCATGGCTATCGGCC
>JASFMO010000347.1:0-4337 GCA_050117535.1 Gemmatimonadales bacterium
CAACACCATCGGCCGATAGACCAGTTCGTGTCCTGGCGCCGCCATCCCGCGCAACGGCACGAAATACTGAGGGACACCCGGCGGCAGAATCGGTCGGTCGCTGCCCGTCGCCCCCGACGCCGCACCCACGGTAGCGGCGCCCTTCGGCTCCGCCTCGACGCCCGCGGCTTCACCGGCCTTCTTACGGGGCTCCATCAGAGTTCTGATCTGGTCGCGCGTCAGCGGGCCGCGCAGATACGACAGGGCCCAGCGCGTCTCGAAGACCACTGGCTCGTTTTCGTGAACGTTGTTGAGCAGGAAGACACGCTTGCCAAGCCCCGCCAGAGTCTCCTCCATGGCGCCACGATCGAAGCGCGTACCGCTTCCCGCGGCGACACCCTCGAGCCCTTCCAGTACGCGCGCCTTGTCGCGCTCGGTCTGCAACCGCCCGATGAACCAGGTCCCCGTGTTGGACAGGCCCTTGTAGTCGAGGTCCACCGGATTCTGCGTGGCGAGCACCACGCCGACGCCGAAGGCCCGACCCTGTTTCAGCAGCGTCAGCAAAGGCGCTTTCGAGGGTGGATTCGCGACCGGCGGGAAATAGCCGAAGATCTCATCCATATACAGGATGGCGCGCAGGCTGGTCGTCCCCGATTGCCCCCGCATCCACCCGAGCACCTGGTTGAGCAGCAGCGAGACGAAGAACATCCGCTCGGCATCGCCCAGATGGGCTATTGAGAAGATGGATGTCCGCGGCTTGCCGCTCGCGGTGTACAGCATGCGATCAATCTCCAGCGGCTCGCCCTCCATCCAGGCGCTGAAACCGGGCGCCGCCAGCAGGTTGTTCAGGGCCATCGCCAACTCGAAACGTTCACCCGCCGGATAGAAGGTCTCGAGGTCTAACACCCCGACCTTGTTGGTCGTCGGAGTCTGGATCGCTCCGATCAGCGCCGGCAGGTCCAGGTCGCGACCTTCACGCCAGGCGCTATCGAGTATCGTCGAGAGCAGTATGTGCTCGCGACTCTTGATCGGGTCGGCCTCGATCCCCAGCAGCCCGAGTAGGCTCGTCACCGTTGTGCTCACCCGCTCGCCCAGCAGTTCCCGGTCTTCCGCCAAGGACTGAGGCGGCGCCGCGAACGAGGACAGCACAGAGACGGGTAGCCCTGCCGTGCTGCCCGGTGTATAGACGGAGAAATCCGCCGACTCGCGCAGCCGACGGATTCGGTCGCGGCTCTGGCCCCAGCCGGCCAGTCCCTTCTTCCACAGCTCCGCCTGCTGAGCCGCGTACTCCTCTACCTCGATGCCCTTCTTTTCCGCGTCATCTGGGTTCACCCACGGCGTGAAATCCGCCGGGGCCAGGTCCGGAAAGGTAAGCAACAGGTTAGGCAGGTCGCCCTTCGGATCGATGACGATGGCAGGAATGCCGTCGATCGCTGCCTCTTCGAGCAATCCGATACACAGACCCGTCTTGCCGCTACCCGTCATCCCCACACAGACGGCATGTGTGGTCAGGTCCTTCGAGTCGTACAGGACCAACTCGTCCTGCCGCCCTTTCTTCTCGGCCAGGTCATACGGCCGCCCGAGATAGAACGCACCCAGTTTCTCGTAGTTGTTCACGCGGCGCACCTCCAATGCCGATCGTCGTGCTCGCGCCGTTGGACGACCACCACCCCTGAAAATGGCCGGCCGCGTCATTCAGGCGCGGCCGGCCGGATAGTGCGATCAGTACTTGATCACTCGCGGCAGCTTCTTCGCTTGTGCGATCCAGCCCGCTACCTGCTTCTCCGAGGGCACCTGCCGCGTGAGCTTCTTTTTCGCATTCACCTCTTTCATCTGCGCGTACAAGTTCGCGGCGTTGCGGTTTCCGAGCTCCGGGACCGTATCGACGCCGGCCGCTTCGAGCAGGTCTGAGTACTCTTGCCCGACGCCCTTGATTCGGTACAGGTCCGCATGGTTGGCCCATTCCAGCACCAGCTTCTCGCTAATTCCCGTGCTGCCCGCAAGCTGCTTGCGCGCCTTCGGCGATTTGCATTGCTCGAGCAGCTTGTCCGTCGTCGTGATGCCGGCAGCGCTGAGCTTTTTGGCATAGCTCGCACCAATGCCTTCAATGTCGGCGATTTTCGCCATGGTTCCTTTCTCCTCCGTTCGTGGTGGTTCTTGCACCGTAGGTGCACTCAAAACCGCCCTGCGATGATGCCGCGCACAGCACACGCCGCCGGGCGGTTCGAGACTATCAGGCCGCCTTCAGCTCCGATGTACAACTGGGACAGCGCGTCGCCTTAATCGGAATCGCCGTGGCACAGTACGGGCAGTCCTTCGTCGTCGGCTCCGCAGGCGGCGCCTCCTCTTTGCGCTTCAGCTTGTTCACCTGGCGGACTACCAGGAAGATGACGAAGGCGACGATGACGAAGTCCAGCACGGTGTTCAGGAAGATACCGTACTTGATCAGCGGCGCACCGGCGGCTTCGGCGTCGGCCAGCGAGACGAACGGCTCGCCCGACAAGTTAAGGTAGAGGTTTGTGAAATCGACCTTGCCCAGCGCCAGGCCGATGGGGGGCATGATCACATCGTTCACCAGCGACGTGACGATCTTGCCGAACGCCGCGCCGATGATGATACCGATCGCCATGTCCAGCACGTTTCCCCGCATGGCGAACTCTTTGAATTCCTTCAGCATTGTCCCTCCGCGGATGGGGCCCACCGACGAGCGGGCCCAGTACGCAACCTGATCGAACCGCCGTGGCGACGACACTAGGGTCCGGGCTGGCCGCCACTCGCCGACCGCCGCCCGGGCGCCGGCCGGATTCGATCGCAAAGGACTAGGTGGATAACGGTTCTGAGTTTATCTCTAGAAGGCGCGGTGGGCAATCCGGGGAAGCACACGGCCAGGTGCGCGCCCCGACGCTCTATCGAGGAACGCTCGTGGGCTACAGCGATTCTTCAAGGGTTCGTGAGGGGCCCCTCCCACCGATCCCGGACGCAGCGGAGGCCCCTCGGGCTGGATTGCTGGCGTCAGCCGGCGCTGCTCGCCGCCTCCCGTAGCAGGCTGCGCGCGACCACCAGCCGCTGGATCTGGTTCGTGCCCTCGTAGATCTGAGTGATCTTCGCGTCCCGCATGTACTTCTCGATCGGGTAGTCCTTGCAGTAGCCGTACCCGCCGAACAGCTGCACGCAGTCCGTCGTCACCTTCATGGCGACATCGGTGGCGAACAGCTTGCACATGGCCGAGATCTTGGTGATCGCTTTGTGGCCCGAATCGATCGTCCGCGCCGCGGTATGCACCAGTTGCCGCGCCGCTTCGACCTGTGTCGCCATGTCCGCCAGCATCCACTGGACGCCCTGGAACGAACTGACCGACTGCCCGAACTGCTGTCGCTGATGCGTGTACTCGAGCGCCAAATCGACTGCGCCCTGGGCCAGCCCCACCGCCTGAGCCGCCACACCGGGACGCGCCCGGTCGAGCGTGATCATCGCGTGCTTGAAGCCGCGCCCCTGGCTGCCGCCCAGCAGGTTGTCGGCCGGCACCCGACAGTTCTCCAGATGGATCTCCACCACCGGGACACAGCGGATGCCCATCTTGTCCTCGTGCTTGCCGACACGGTAACCGGGCGTGTCCTCCTCGACGATGAAGGCCGAGACGCCCCGCGCTCCGCGCCCGGGTTCGGTGACCGCGAAGATGGTGTTCAGCGACGCCACCGCACCGTTCGTGTTCCACTTCTTCTCGCCGTTGAGCACGTACGCATCGCCGTCGCGCTCCGCGCGAGTGTGCATCGATCCCGCGTCCGACCCCGCCTCCTTCTCGGAAAGTCCGAACGCGACCAGCTTGTCACCCGACGCTACGGACGGCAACCAGCGTTCCTTCTGCTCGTCGGTTCCTCCGACAAGAATGGGAAACGATCCCAGCGCGTTCACGGCGAAGGCCACGCCCATGCCGCCGCAGGCCCGCGAGAACTCCTCGACCACGATGCAGAGGTCGAGCACACCGCCACCCAGTCCGCCGTATTCCTCCGGGATCCAGACGCCGGACAACCCCGCCTCCTTGATCGCCTTCTGCACCTCCCAGGGGTACTCCTGCGCCTCGTCGTACTTGGCCGCCACCGGACGCATCACGTTTTCGGCCAAGTCACGCGCGCGATTTCTCAGGTCGATCTGCTGGGGCGTGTAAAGTTCCTCGATCATGGCTCACTCGTTTCAGGTCGTGCGGGTTTCAGCGGTCGGCTCCGTCGTCGATCCCGATCGGGTCCGGGGGGCCGTCCGGAGTCCACGAACGGATCGCGCCGGTAGGATACAACAACAGGGCGTCCGGCGGGAGAGGCTCCCGGGACGTTAGCCCGCCTCGCCGTGCCGCGCGCGGAAGC
>JASFMO010000348.1:0-4329 GCA_050117535.1 Gemmatimonadales bacterium
CCTGATGATGCTGGTCCGCGGCTACCAGGTGGCCATCTCACCGTTGCTGCCACCTTCGTGCCGATACTCACCCACGTGTTCGCACTACGCGATCGAGGCGCTGCGTCGGCATGGCGCGGCCAGGGGTAGCTGGCTTGCGCTGCGGCGCTTGGGCCGCTGCCACCCATTCCGCCCCGGCGGCTACGACCCGGTTCCCTAGCATGGGCACGGAAAGACGTTTGCTGTTGGCAGTGGTGCTGATGTTGGGGGTGGTTTTCGCCGTCAACCTGCTATTTCCGCCGCCCCGTCCTCCGCAGGGCGCCGTGGGCGTGGATACGGCCGAGATAGCGACGTCGGTTGAGCCGTCGACCGTACCCCCGGTGGACAGCCTCCCGGTACAGGCGGCGCCGCCAGCGATTCGGGTCGATTCGCTACCGGTGATCGAGATAGCCGCGCCTCCGGGCGCGACCGAGGAGGACACGGTCTGGGTGACGGGCCCACTGTACAGACTCGGCTTCGCCTCCCGCGGCGGCCGACTCGTATCGGCGGTTATGCGGGAGTTCGAGTCGCTAGCCCCCGAAACGAAGGGCGCACCGGTCGAGCTCGTCCCGCCGTACGCGTCGAACTTCTTCTCCCACCAGTGGGTGATCGGCGATGACACGCTTGACCTGCGAGGGGTGCCGTTCGAGATCACCCCGGCCGATGGCCTGACGCTGCACGCCGACGGCGAGCCGAAAGTTCTCACGCTGACCTATCGTTTGCCGGGCACGCCGGTCGAGGCGCAGGTGCGCTACACGTTCTATCCCGGACGCTACGCCATGGATCTCGAGGGCAGAATCGTCGGCGCTTCGGCCGGCGGATGGTGGGTGATGGGGCTGGGCCCGGGATTGGAGAGCAACGAGTGGGACCCGGAGCAGGACTACGAGTCGAACTTGGCATTCACGGCCAAGAGCCTGGACGGGATCCTTTCCGAGAAGGTCGCGGACGTGGGAGCGGGAGAGCGAATCACGCTGGACGGTCCGCTGGACTGGGTCGCGGTTCGAACCAAGTACTTCGTCGCGGCGCTCGTGTTGCCTCTGGATGCGAGCGCGGACGGCCGTTTCGCCGGTTTGATGGTCGACGGCCTACCGGAACCCTTCCGTGCCCAAGCGGTGGCCAGCTTTCCGGTCAGTCGGCAGGGCGAGTTCGTCTACACGGTCTATCTCGGCCCCCAGGACTATGGGCGCCTGTCCGCCGTGGGCCGCGACCTGAACCAGGTGAGTCCCTACGGCTACAAGTGGTTACAGCCGGTGCTGCGACCGTTGGCCGGGGCGATCACCACCCTGCTGGTCTGGATGCACCGCTTCCTGGGGCTGGGCTACGGTTGGATTTTGATCGTCTTCGGCGTTGGCATCCGGGTCGTGCTGTTCCCGCTCTACCAGAAGAGCATGCGGTCGCAGATGGCGACGATGCGGGTGCAGCCGCTGATGAAGGAGATTCAAGACAAGTACAAGGGCGACCCTCAGCGCTTGCAGCAGGAAATGATGAAGCTGTATCGGGAGCACAAGATCAACCCACTCGGTGGCTGTCTCCCGATGCTCCTGCCGTTCCCGATCCTGATCGCGTTGTTCTTCGTGTTTCGCGATACGATCGAGTTTCGCGGAGTGCCTTTCCTCTGGCTTCCCGACCTGTCGCGCCCGGATCCTTACTACGTAATCCCGGTGCTGATGGGCGCTTCGATTTTCTTGATGCAGTGGATCGGCCAGCGCTCGATGCCGCAGAGCAATCCACAGATGAAGATGATGATGTGGATCATGCCGATCATGCTCACCGTCCTCTTTCTGAACTTCGCCTCCGGGTTGAACCTTTACTACGCGACGATGAACGTGGCCTCATTGCCGCAGCAATTGTATCTGGCGAGGGAGCGTAAAGCGGTGGCGGACAAACCACCACTGACCAGAAAAGGCAAAAGCTAAGCGCGTCTCATCGATCACTTTGACGACGACGATCAGGAGCATGAGCTGGTCCATCGTGCCGCGTCGCTGTCGGCATCTCTTGGCTCTCGCGCGCGTTCGCTCGCGTCAGGTCTAGATGGACACCATAGCGGCCATCGCCACCGCCCCGGGACGCTCGGCCATCGCGATAATCCGCGTCACCGGTCCCCGGGTGCCCGGCATGGTCGATCGTATTCTCGGCGGCACGCTCCCCGCCCGGTCCCCGGTTCTCCGCTGGTTGACACACCCGTCCACCGAAGACCGGGTGGATCGCGTCTTGGCGACACGCTTCCCTGCCCCGCGCAGCTACACCGGCGAAGACATGCTCGAGTTGAGTTGCCACGGCGGGCCGTTGAACCCGCAGCTCGTGCTCGATGCGGTCCTCGCCGCCGGCGCGCGCCAGGCCGAGCCCGGCGAGTTCACGCGGCGCGCCTACCTGAACGGCAAGCTCGACCTGTTACAGGCGGAGGCGATCCTCGATCTGGTAGACGGCCGCTCCGCGGCTCAGCATCGGGCGGCGCTTCACCAGCTGGACCGCGGGCTCTCGCGCCGTATTGAGCAGCTGCGCGAAGCTGTCATTCGCTGCGAGTCAATGCTGGCCTACGAAATCGACTTCCCGGAAGAAGACGACGGACCCATCGCGCCGCAGAGCATCGACGACGCCGCCCGCGAGGTGGGGACGCGGATCGACCGTCTGCTCGAGACGGCCGCAGAAGGCGAACTGCTGCGCGAGGGCGCCCTGACCGTGATCGCTGGCCGACCCAACGCCGGAAAGTCGAGCCTGTTCAACGCGCTCTGTGGCTTCGAGCGCGCGATCGTCACCGAAGAGCCCGGCACGACACGCGATGCCGTGGAAGCCGTCGTCTCCCTAGGGGGATACCCGTTCCGGCTGGTGGACACCGCGGGCCTGCGGGCGACCGAAAAACCGGTCGAGCGCATCGGCATCGAGGTGGCGAGACGTTACGTCGCGTCGGCGGACGTGCTCCTGTTCTGCGTCGAAGCGGATCGCTCGCTCGAGGTTGACGAAATCGAGTTCATACGCGGTGTGGAGACAAGGGCTGTGGTTGTCGTGCGGACGAAGGCCGATCGCGTCGTGGACGGCGGGAGGCCGGGCCCGCAGGCGGAAGCAATGCGTGCGCCGCAATTGCTCAGCTCGACGCTCACCGGCGAAGGGCTGGGACAACTCAGGGACTTGCTGGTCGAGGCGGTCTTCTCAGGAGACATCCGCCGCCAAGCCGAAGCCCCGCTGGTAACGCGAGAGCGGCACGCACGCCAGCTGCGACACGCGCGCGCGGAGGTCACGTCCTTTCTCGATGCGCGCAACCGTGGGCTGGCACCGGAAGTTGCGGCCACCCACCTGAGGAGCGTGGCGCAGGCGCTGGAGGAGCTGTTGGGAGTCATCGCGCCCGAGGAACTGCTGGCGCACGTCTTCGCAGAGTTCTGCATCGGCAAGTAGCTGGAGGCGTTGCGGAGCGGCCCGGCCAAGCGTGGGTTGAGGGCGCGATGATTGCGAGCGGCGCGCGCACGCCGTTATTGAATAGGTAACTGACGCCTGCGGCTATTCAGTTCAGCCTAGGAGGTCCCGATGCGCCGAGTGAGCGTGCTACTCGTCTGCCTGTCGTTGGCCGTCTCTTGCGGTCGTGCGCCGCAATACGACGTCGTTATTCGCGGCGGCAGCCTCTACGACGGCAGTGGAACGGCGCCGGTCGTCGCCGACCTGGCCATCGACGGTGACACGATCGCGGCCATAGGGGGGTTGGCGGGCGCGCGAGCCCGGATCGAAATCGACGCGACCGGCCTGGCCGTTGCCCCCGGGTTCATCAACATGCTGAGCTGGGCGAATGAGTCGTTGATCGAGGACGGGCGCTCGCAGAGCGACATACGTCAGGGCGTGACGCTCGAGGTCATGGGCGAAGGCTGGTCGATGGGCCCGCTCAACGAACGGATGAAGCAGGAGGCGGTCGAGCAACAAGGCGACATCAAGTACGAGATCGCTTGGACGACGCTGGGCGAGTACCTCGACTATCTCGAGGGGCGCGGCGTGTCGACCAACGTCGCTTCATTCGTCGGGGCCACGACGGTGCGAATCCACGAGATCGAATACGAGGATCGGCCGGCCACGCCGGAAGAGCTGGAGCGCATGAAGGCGCTGGTGCGCGAGGCGATGGAAGACGGAGCCGTCGGACTCGCCTCATCCCTCATCTACCCACCGGCCTTCTACGCGGACACCGAGGAGCTGATCGAACTCGCCAAGGTCGTCGCCGAGTACGACGGGATGTACATCTCGCACATGCGCAGCGAAGGGAACCAGATCCTCGCGGCGCTGGACGAGCTGATCACCATCGCTCGGGAAGCGGGCGTCCCGGCCGAGATCTAT
>JASFMO010000349.1:0-4313 GCA_050117535.1 Gemmatimonadales bacterium
GGCTCTATCACTACACGGCAGGGTTGGAGTTCGAGCTACCGGTCCTTGAGCATTCGCGGTGGGACCTGTTCGCGGATATCGGAATGGGGGCGACCCGGCTCAGGTCTGCCAAGTACGCCAGCTACTACCCCTCAGAGCGACACGTCTCGGAAACGTTCGTATCGCTGCTGGGCGGGGTTGGTGTGCGGTATGCCGTCAGCGACGACTGCAGGTTGTTCGTTGGGGCGCGCCAGCTCTTCTATCTCGAAGACGGCGACGGACTGGTCGTCGATGGCCTGAATGATCCCGGTCGGGTACTGGAGTCGGGTTCTTGGACGTTCCCTCTCACGTTGGGTATGCGATTCAGCTTCCGCTAGTTAAGGCATCTCTCCGGTCGAAGCCCACCACGCATCCAAGCCTAGCTGTTGACGCCAGGCAGAATCAACAACCCCTTGCAGATGTTCTAGGTCTCCGCATCTTGCAGGATTGCCCCACCTCGGTGTAGCGATCACAGACGGTCCTCGTCGCCCGGTGAACACCAGGTGACAGGGTGAGACCGCGTTCTGGAACAGCTGGCTTGCAGGCGATGAAAAGGCGGTAGATGGATCTGGCGCTGAGCATCCTTCATGTGGCGGTTGGCGTGGTGTTGCTCTACGTCGGGGCCGAAGGCCTGGTGCGCGGCAGTGCGGACCTGGCGCTGCGCTTCGGCTTGAGCCCGCTGGTCGTCGGGCTGACCGTCGTGGCGCTTGGGACGAGCAGTCCGGAGCTCGTCGTCACCATGGAGGCGGCGATGAAAGGAAACGGAGACATCGCCGTCGGCTCGGTCGTTGGGTCCAACATTTCGAACCTGGCGCTCATTCTTGGAGCTACGGTGGCCCTTCGCCCGCTGGCCATTCGCAAGGAGCTCGTCTCGCTCGACTTGCCTGTTGTCATCGCCTGCTCGCTGATGCTGGTCGCCATGCTGCTGGACGGCCGCCTCGATCGGTGGGAGGGCATCATCCTCGTCGTCGGTCTCGGGGCCTTCCTGTTGTTCAATGGTTGGAGAGCCCCGGAGGGAAAGGCCGCGCTCGTGAGCGGTCCGATTCGATTAACGCCGCGCCCGCGCCAGGGCCTCCCGTGGCTTGCCATGCTGTTCGTGGCTGCCGGGCTAGCCCTGCTGGTTTTCGGGGGCGACATGCTGTTGGGGGGCGCCATCGCGGCGGCGGAGATCATCGGCGTCAGCCAGGCAGTCATCGGACTCACGCTCGTGGCGGTGGGTACCAGCCTTCCCGAGCTTGCCACGGCCACCGTCGCCGCTCTGAAGAGAGAGAGTGATCTGGCGGTGGGCAACCTCATCGGCTCGAACGTCTTGAATATTCTCGGCGTCCTCGGCATCAGCGCGATCGTGAGTCCGCTGCGGAGTCAAGGCGTCCGTCTCGCCGACTTGGGCGTCATGGTCGCGATCACCGTGCTTACGCTCATCCTGATGCGGATCGGCTTCCGTCTGCGACGCTGGGAGGGGGCGTTGCTGCTCGGCCTCTATGGCGTCTACATCTGGCACCTGACCCAGTGAGCGGGGGCGGCGGTCCCTGACGTCTCTGCGCGGCACGGCTGCCAACAGGTCTAGGCCGGAGTTCGGCAGCACGGGCCCGGTCGAAAGCCGAGTCTGTTTGGCGTGACACCGTCCGGCGGGGCGCTGCTTGTGCGGCAAGCGCCGGTCGTGGGCGCGATTGGGTGCGGGGCGGGCGGTTGAAATTCAGTCTCAACTAGACTAAGTTTGGCGGCAGAACCTAAAGTGATAACGGTTATCAGATAACGAGTATCGTTATCGTCATGGGGTGGCGCGCGGTCGCTGCCTCAGAACCTTTGGCGAAGGCGCCTATGAGCACGACAACCGAGACGATCGAACAGCTCGCCCAACGTGAATACAAGTACGGTTTCGTCACCGACATCGAGCAGGAGTTCGCTCCGCCGGGGCTGAATGAGGACACTATCCGGTTCATTTCGGCGAAGAAGGAGGAGCCGGATTGGCTCTTGGAGTGGCGCCTGAAGTCCTACCGGCATTGGAAGGAGCTGCACGAAGGTGGCAAGGAGCCAACCTGGGCCTTCCTCCCGTACGGGTACGGCCCGATCGACTATCAGGCGGTCAGCTACTACGCGGCGCCGAAGAAGCGCCCGGAGAGCCTGGACGAGGTGGATCCCGAACTCCTGGCCACCTACGAGAAGTTGGGTATTCCGCTGGAGGAGCAGAAGTGGCTGGCGGGCGTGGCGGTAGACGCCGTGTTTGACAGCGTTTCGGTGGCCACGACGTTCCAGAAAGAGCTGGAGAAGCACGGTATCATTTTCTGTTCGTTCTCCGATGCCGTGCGCGACCATCCTGACCTGGTGCGGAAGTATCTTGGCTCGGTCGTTCCGCACACCGACAACTTCTTTGCGGCGCTCAATTCGGCGGTGTTTAGTGATGGGTCGTTCGTCTACATACCGAAGGGCGTGCGGTGTCCGATGGAGCTTTCGACCTACTTCCGGATCAACGCTGCTCAGACGGGTCAATTCGAACGGACGCTGATCGTCGCGGATGAGGGCAGCTATGTAAGCTACATGGAGGGCTGCACGGCGCCGATGCGTGACGAGAACCAGCTGCATGCCGCGGTTGTGGAGCTTGTGGCCTTGGACGAGGCAACGATCAAGTACTCGACGATCCAGAACTGGTATCCGGGTGACGAGGAGGGCAAGGGCGGCATTTACAACTTCGTCACCAAGCGAGGGAAGTGCGCCGGGCGAAATTCTCACATTTCGTGGACGCAAGTCGAGACGGGGTCGGCCATCACGTGGAAGTATCCGAGTTGCATACTGCAGGGTGACAACTCGGTCGGCGAGTTCTACTCGGTGGCGCTAACGAATCTGCGGCAGCAAGCCGATACCGGCACGAAGATGGTCCACATCGGCAAGAACACGAAGAGCACGATCGTCACCAAAGGGATCTCGGCAGGTGAAGGCCAGAACACATATCGGGGGATGGTCAAGATCATGAAGGGCGCCGCGAACGCGCGGAATTTCACGCAGTGCGACTCCCTGCTGATCGGCGATAAGTGCGGCGCGCACACCTTCCCCTACATAGAGGTGAAGAATAAGACACCACGAATGGAGCACGAGGCCTCGACTTCGAAAATCGGCGAAGATCAGATGTTCTATTGCCAACAGCGGGGCATCGGTCTGGAGGATTCTATTTCGCTGATCGTTGCGGGCTTCTGCAAGGAAGTATTCCGCGAATTGCCGATGGAGTTTGCGGTTGAAGCCCAGAAGCTATTGAGTGTGAGTCTCGAAGGGAGCGTCGGTTAGACTGGGCCCTGTCTGGCCGAGGTCAACGGATCTTGAAGTAGCACACAGTGACCGACAAAAAGAGTTAGGCGAAGGCAAGTATGCTTGAAATCAAGAATCTGCACGTCAGTGTCGAGGGGAAACACATTCTGCGGGGCGTGAATCTGGAGGTTAAGGCAGGCGAGGTTCACTCGATCATGGGGCCGAACGGCTCGGGCAAGAGCACGCTCGCCGCGGTCTTGGCTGGCCGGGACGGATACGAGGTAACCGAGGGTCAGGTATTTTACGACGGCAAGGACCTACTGGGCATGGACCCAGAGGAGCGCGCCTGTGAGGGGGTATTCCTCGCCTTCCAGTATCCTGTGGAGATCCCGGGCGTCAGCAGCATTCAGTTTCTCAACGCCGCGCTAAATGCCGTCAGGAAGCATCGTGGTGAAGAGGAACTGGATGCGTTAGAGGCATTGAAGCTCTTTAAGAAGAAGATCGAAGCCTTGCACATGCGCGATGATCTGCTGCATCGCGCTGTGAATGAAGGCTTCTCCGGCGGTGAGAAGAAGAAGAACGAGATCTTCCAGATGGCGGTCCTCGAGCCACGACTGGCGGTTCTCGACGAAACCGATTCGGGGCTCGACATCGACGCCTTGCGTATCGTCGCGGACGGCGTGAACGCTCTGCGCAGTCGAGAGCGTGGTTTCTTGGTCATCACGCACTACCAGCGCCTACTGGATTACATCGTACCCGATTTCGTCCACGTGCTGGTGAACGGCCGCATTGTGAGGTCGGGTGACAAGGACCTGGCACTGCGCTTGGAAGAGCAGGGATATGCGTGGGCGGGAGATCGGGATCCCGCAGAGATCCAGCCGGTCTGAGGTTGAATCCGGGGGCTCTATTCGGAAAGCCGCTAGCGCAAGCGCGTATCGAACATGAACGGGTGTGAAGTCGCCAGCCTGGTCACAGGCGAGGCTGGACAAAGGATATGAGTGAAACTGTGTCTGCCAAAACGAAGAATAGCGGCGCTATCAAGAGCTATATCGAGA
>JASFMO010000350.1:0-4301 GCA_050117535.1 Gemmatimonadales bacterium
CATTCGACAGACCTTGGATATCCGAGATTCGATATTGGACATTCGATATTCGACATTCGACAGACCTTGGATATCCGACATTCGATATTGGACATTCGATATTCTCCTCCCCCTTTCCTTGACACCCGGAAGACGCCCGTCTAGCTTCCGCCAAAGGATAGACGAAAACGACGGCCCCCCAATGGGGGCTTTTTCATTGAGGTCATCATGCTCAAAGGTGACGTTCGTTGCCTGGTGGTGGTCGGCTCGCAGTGGGGCGATGAGGGGAAGGGGAAGATCGTCGATGTCCTGGCGCGCGATGCCGATTGGATCGCCCGGTACCAGGGCGGCGCCAACGCCGGTCATACCGTCCGGGTGCACGACGATCAATTCATCCTCCACCAGATCCCGTCCGGCGTGCTGTACCCGGGGAAGCGCTGCGCCCTGGGGAACGGCATGGTGCTGGACCCGGTCACGTTCTTCCAGGAACTCGATGAGCTGAAGGCCCGCGGGTACGACGTCGAGGGCCAGATCCTCGTCAGCACGCGGGCGCACCTCGTGCTGTCGTACCACAAGCTGCTCGACAAGGTCGAGGAGCAGGGTCGGGGGAGCGGCGCCATCGGCACGACGGGCCGCGGCATCGGGGGGGCCTACGAGGACAAAGTCGCCCGCGCCGGTCTGCGCGTCGGCGACCTGTCGTCGCCCGAGCGCCTGCGCGAGCGGCTGGAGGTGGCCGTGGCGCGCGCTGAGCGCAAACTGCGGGCGATGGGCTCGGATGAGCGGATCGACACGGATCGGCTGTTCGACGAGCTGGCGCAATACGCGCCGCGGTTGACCGCGCTCGCCTGCGATGTGGGCGCCGCGCTCGCCGCGGCGTTGACGCGGGGCGAGCGCCTCTTGCTGGAGGGCGCTCAGGGCTCGATGCTGGACGTGGATCACGGGACCTACCCGTTCGTCACCTCGTCGAATACGACGTCCGGGGCCGCCGCCACCGGTGTCGGGCTGGGACCCACCGCCATCGATGCGGTGTTGGGCGTGGTCAAGGCCTACACGACGCGGGTCGGGAATGGGCCGCTCCCCACCGAGTTGCCAGAGGACGAGGCGGCGCGTCTGAGAGAGTTGGGGGCCGAGTACGGTGCCACGACCGGCCGGCCGCGCCGCACCGGTTGGTTCGATGCGCCGGTCGTCCGCTACGCGGCGCGCCTGAACGGTCTGACCGGGCTGGCGGTGAGCAAGCTGGACGTGCTGGATCCACTGGAAGAGGTCAAGCTGGCCGTGCGTTATCGTCTGGACGGCGAACCGCTGGAAGAGATCCCGGCCGACCTGGCCCGGTTGGGCGAGGTCGAGCCCGAGTACGAGACGGTGGCGGGCTGGCAGGCGTCCTGCGCGGAGGCGCGGCGCCTGGAGGACCTGCCCGCCGGGGCGCGGGCGTACCTGGACAGGATCTCGGAGTTGACCGGACTCCCGGTCCGGTACGTGTCGGTCGGTACGCGCCGGGCCCAGATCATCGAGGTGGACGGGTAGACGAATTGCCGGGCAGGACTTGAAGCGGCCCGTCAGATCGCCTAAGTTAGGCGGCCTTTCAGAGAGCAGAGGAGTAGAATGGCGACCAAGATCAGACTGAGTAGGGTTGGCCGCAAGAAGCAGGCTAGCTTCCGGATCGTCGTGGCGGGCAGCATGCACGCGCGCGGCGGCCGCGTCAGCGAGACGATCGGCAAGTACAACCCGCGGACGTACCCGTCCTACATCGAAATCGACGCGGGCCGCGCCCTGCACTGGCTGCGTGAGGGCGCGGAGATGAGCGAGTCGGTGAACTCGCTGTTCCGTCAAGCGGGCATACTGGAGAAGTATGCCAAGGGCGCGGAGGCCGAGGGCGTTGTGGTGATCGGCGATCCGCAGGCCAAGACGAGGCTGGCGGACCGCTCCGGTGGGGCGTCAGCCCCGGCGGCCGCCAGGGCCGAGCCCGAGCAGACCTCCGAGGCGAAACCGGAGGCCACAGCCGCCAAGCCGGAGCCGAAGGCCGAGGCAGCGGCGGCGGAACAGCCCGAAGCCGCACCGGCCGAGGCCGAGCCGCCGGCCGCTGAGGCGGAGGCCGAAGAGAAGCAGGGCGCCGAATCGTAGCCGATAAGACGAACGATCCCGAAGGCGCGTATCTGATCGTCGGAACGGTCAAGAAAGCGCACGGGATCAAAGGGGATTGCTTCGTGATGCCCGCGACAGACGATGTCGCGGGCGTCTACGCAGAAGGGCGGGGGCTGCGGATGGGCGACGCCGAGGGTCGGCCGTATCCCGGCGCTTCGCTCCTGACGGTGGTGGCGGCGCGCGAGTTCAAGGGCGGCGTGATCGTCCACTTCGACGAAGTCGACGATCGCAATGCCGCCGAGATGCTCAGAGGTCGGACGCTGCTGATCCCGGCGGCGGAGGCGCGGCCGCTGGAAGACGGCGAGTACTTCCTCCACGATCTGGTCGGGCTCGAGGTGCAGAGCGCCGATGGCGCGAGCGTGGGCCGCGTGGTGGAGGTGTACGAGGGCGGAGCCGTGCAACTACTCGGCGTCAGCGACGGCGAACGCGAGCGGCTGATCCCCTTTGCGGAGGCGGTCGTCCGCGAGGTCGACCTCGAGAACGGTCTGATCGTCATCCGGGCCATGCCGGGCCTGCTCGACCTGTGAGGGTTCCGCGTGTTGCGGATCAACATACTGACGATATTTCCGGGCTTCTTTCGTGAGGCGCTGACGCTGGGCATCCCCGGCCGCGCGGCGCGGGCGGGCTTGGCCGAGTATCGCCTGGTCGATCTGCGCGATTTCACGCACGACCGACACCGCACCGTGGACGACGAGCCCTACGGGGGCGGCTCTGGAATGGTGATGAAGCCGGAGCCGTTCTTCGAGGCGGTGGAAGCGCTGGAGCCCGAGGGCCCTGTCGTGCTGCTCGACGCGCGGGGGCGGATCTTCCAGCACGCAGACGCCGTGCGGCTGTCGACGCAGCCCGAGCTGACGCTGCTGTGCGGGCACTATAAGGACGTGGACTGGCGGGTGGCTGACGGGCTGGCGACCGAGGTCTACTCGCTGGGCGATTTCGTCCTCTCGGGCGGTGAGCCCGCGGCGCTGTGCCTGGCCGACGCGGTGGTGAGATTGCTGCCCGGCTCGCTGGGCGATCACGAGTCGGCATCGTCCGACTCGTTCTACGACGCGACGCTGTTGGCGCCCCCCGGCTACACGCGGCCGGCGGAGTATCGGGGACTGGAGGTGCCGGAGGTGCTGCGCTCGGGGGACCACGCGGCGATCGAGGAGTGGCGACGGCGGGCGGCGGAGCGCTTAACGCGCGAGCGGCGGCCCGATCTGTGGAAGGCGTACGAATCGCGCTAGCGGGTCTTGGAGAAATGGGCCCGGGCGATTATCTTGCAAGTCTGCAAAATTTTGAGGATCGCCGGGCAGGAGTCGTTGGAAAAATGGACGTGCTTCACGAGATCGAAAAAGAACAGCTGCGGGACAATATCCCGGACGTCGCACCCGGCGATACGGTGCGCGTGATGGTTCGCGTCGTCGAAGGCGAGAAGGAGCGGCTGCAGCCCTTCGAGGGTGTGTGCATCGCTCGCAAAGGCGGCGGCGTGCGCGAGACCTTCACCGTGCGTAAGGTGTCCGGCGGCGTCGGCGTCGAGCGGATCTTCCCGCTGCATTCGCCGTCCATCGCCGAACTGAAAGTCCTGCGCAAGGGCAAGGTCCGGCGGGCGAAGCTCTACTACCTGCGCTCGTTGCGAGGCAAGAAAGCCCGCATTAAGGAGAAGCGGACGGGCTGAGGCCTGAGGCCCGGCATGGGCCGGCGCGCGATCGCCCTCACCACAGAGCGCCGCTACTGGCGCGCGGGATTCCACTACATCGCAGGCGTTGACGAGGTCGGGTGCGGCTCGCTGGCCGGCCCGGTCGTGGCCGCCGCCATCGTGCTGCCCGTGGAGGGCGGCGTGAAGGGGGCCGTCGACTCGAAGCTGCTGAGCCCGGCGCAAAGGGAAGAGATCTCCGCGCGCGTGCGCGCGCGGGCCCTGGCGGTCGGCATCGGCGCCGCCTCGGCCCGCGAGATCGAGCGGCTGAACATCCGTCGTGCCACCGGCCTGGCGATGAAGCGGGCGCTGGAACGCCTCCCCCTGGCCCCGGACTGCGTGCTGATCGACGGACGTCCCCAGCCCGCCTTGGGCGACCACCTGGCCATCGTGAAGGGAGACCGGACGTGCCACACGATCGCCTGCGCGGCGATCGTCGCGAAGGTCGTGCGCGACGAGCTGATGGCCCGGCTGGCGCGCCGCTATCCGGAGTACGGTTGGGATCGCA
>JASFMO010000351.1:0-4297 GCA_050117535.1 Gemmatimonadales bacterium
TTCTCCGGTGGCGTAACGATCGCGGTCGGCGGCTGATCCGAGCCGCAGGACACACGGCCGTCAAGCTCCTCGTGGCCTCGGACGCAGGGCGCGATCATGGGGGGGATGAGTAAGAGAACCGCAATTCTCGGGTTCGTGGCATGGGCGGTTATCTGGAGCCCGACCGCTCTCTTTTGTCAGGTGCCGGCGGTACCGAGGCCCGTAATCGACACGATCGTGGTCGAGCGGAACAACGTGTTCAGCCGCGAGGAGGCCCGCTCGAGCGTCGTCTTCCGGGTGATGAACAGCCTGCATGTCACGACGCACCCCACCGTCATCCGGAAAGAGCTTCTGTTCGAACAGGGCGAGCCCTACGACTCGGCCCGGATCGCCGAGAGCGAGCGCATCTTGCGCACCCGGCAGATCTTCCGCGAATTGACCATCGACACAACGCGAATCGGTGACAAGTTCGCCGTCGTGATCCGCACGAAGGACGGTTGGAGCACGAAACCGAAATTCAACCTTCAGGTGGCAACCGATGGCACGTGGACGGGGACGTTTGGGGTCAACGAGATCAACCTGCTGGGGACGGGCAATCAGTTCTACATCGCCTACGCCAAGGAAGTCGATCGCGATGGGCTCAACTTGAGCGCCGATTTCAGACGGCTGTTCGGAACCAGCATCGATGCAAGCGGAAACTACGCGGGGCTGTCCGACGGCAAGAATGGGAACTGGATCGTCGGGGCACCGTTCCGCAACTACGACACGAACGTTTCTCTCCAATACGACGGCCTGGCTGCCGATCAGCGCATTCTTCGCTACCGCCGAGACGCTTCGGCCGCGTTGGACACGACTGTCTACAAGCGGACGGCGGCGATGCACAACGTCACCGCCGGTCTGGCCGAGACGGCGGAGCCGACACGCTATCTCCGGTTGGTGGCGACAGGCGGCTACCGGCGCGAGGAGTACGTGCGCGAGGAGCTTGCCGATTCGGTGATCCCCGATACCGTGACCGGGACCGTCGGCTTTTTCGCCGAGTGGAGTCGCGCTCGCTTCATGCGCTTCCGGCGCTTCAACGGATTCGGAACCGAAGACGTGAACTTGAGCACGACAATCCGGGTGACCGGGACGCTGGCGCCGGAGGCATTCGGCTATCCCGAGACGGGGATCGGACCGGGCATCAGCGCCTCGACGACGGTTCTCGTCGGGCAGGCCTTCATCTGGGGGGCCGTTGACGCCAACTGGCTGGTCAACGAGACGGTGCCCGACTCGGGCCGGGTCGTGCTCAATCTAGCGTTCGGCTACAAGCCGCATCCGAGACACGCGACGATGGCTCAGATTCAATGGGGCCATCTGAAGAACACGGCGCCGGGTCAAGAGTTCGATCTCGGCTACGATGCGCCGCCGCGCAGTTGGGAACCGCACTCGTTCGTGGGAACGCGCGAGTTTTGGGTCTCCGCCGAACATCGCTGGTTTCTCTGGGACGCGTTGCTCAACCTGTTCGGCGTCGGCGTCGCCGCCTTCTTCGACTACGGCGGCGCCTGGTACGAAGGCCAGGAACCGCGCTACGGAGGCAACATCGGCATCGGCTTGCGGATGGGCTCCGCCCTGAGCACCGTGCCCACAACGGGCCGCGTCGACCTCGGCTATCTCGTGGGTCCTGGCGTCAGCGGGAGCCGCTGGGTGTTGACCTTCGGGACCGGCTTCACCTTCCCGAGACGAACGACGCCGGTCGTCTCCTACAAGGCACAACGTCCACCATAATCGCGACCGCGGTGCAGGGATCGCGCGCTCAAGTCTCGCGGTCACAACCTGCCGTTCCTTATCATGGCAACAACGATGAAGCCCGGAAGGCCGACCGGGCCTCCCGGGCTCGAGGCTGCAAACTGATGTCTCGCGCGATAGCGCCGACCTACTGCCAGGCCACGCCGACGAAGAAGTTCCAGTACGTGATGTCGCCGGAACCGCCGGCCGAGGCCGCCCAGTTGTAGCGGGCGCCGGCGAAACCCTTCGAACGCCAGCCGATCGGGGCCACGATCCCAACCTCGGGAGCGGCACCGAAGTGCAACTTCTCCTCGGTGAGGGCGAACACGTTCACCTCGACGCGGCGCTCGATATAGTAGCCACCCAAGTTACCGCCGAAATAAGCACGGGCACCCCCGGGCATGCCCGTGTACCAGAAGAAGCTGGCCATGATGGGGAACGAGTTGATGTACCTCAGCGTGTAGCCTGTGATGTCGACGCCCTGCTGCAGGCCTTGCTCGTCGAGACTGGTGCTCGCCACGCCTTCGTCGTTCATGACGTGCCAGCCGGTCAGAAAGCCCACGGAGAAGTTGTCTCGCACCGCTCTCCTGCCCGAGAACGAGGCGCCGCGCCAGCTGAACGGCCCGGCGAAATCGGCGGCGTCGCCGCTGGCCAGCGAGGTCTCGTACGCCATACCGAAGAACCAGTCCTGCGCGTAGGCCGGCGTCCCGAGCACGAACACCAGCAGCAACGATGTCAATAGCTTCGTTTTCATTCTCATAATCCCAGTGTTGGTGTTATTCTCGGAGCCCGTTTACTGATTCACCTGCAAGTACGACGACTGCTCGAAACCCGCATTGATGTCGCGAGTGATCCGGCTCGCCGTGCCGCCGGCCGTCGTGCCCGCGACACCATTGATCCCCATGCTCCAGAAGACCGGGATGGTGTCGTTGTCCGCGCCCTCCGCGTCGAGCATGTCGACCAGGATTGTGCCGCTCACCCAAGACGAAGCGCCATAGCTACAACACGGCGGATAGTACCAACCCCAACCGGGGCCCCAGCCCGGGTACCCGGGATACCAGCCCCAGTAGCCCCACCAATTCCAGCTCTGCCAGATGACCGTGGTCCTGGACGCCGTCATCGAGATCAGCACGAACGCATCGGGCAGATTGGCGTCGGTCACGTCGTCCTGGTCGATGAACGTGTATCCGTAACCTGCGAAACCATCCTTCACGTTCTGGATGATCGTCTGGTCGTAGTCACGCGGAATGTCGATGGTGTCCGTCGCGTCTTCCGCGATGATGTGAACCACCGTGTCCAGAACGGTGACGACGCCAATGGTGCCCCAGGCCGCCTCTTTGTCGTAGAACGTGGCCACGACATCGGTCTGCGAGACGTCGGAGATCGATCCCGGGTAGCATGCCCCCAGCACCAAGGACAGCCCGACGAGTGCAAGCGCCGGCTTGAGGGCATTCGATCTAATTGCCGCTAACCAAGTCTTCATCATTCGTTCGCTCCTTCTCCCGAAACTGGATACCCGGCACCTGGAGCGCGGGAGTCGCTCCCGATGCAAACCGAGTTGACCCTGCTCGGTCGAGAATTCCGATCGAGCCCTCGTCCATACTCTCGATACTCGACGATGGCGCGCGATCGACTGCCGCACAGGCGAATCTGCTTTTCGCGAGATTTGCAGGCCCGAAAAATATCAGAAACCATTTCATAGGCAAGCAACATGCCCGCCGCGTCGACTGGCGCGCATGGTCGCTAATATGTTGCAAGAGAACATCTTAGAGCCACAGGTACTGAGACGAGCCCAAGCCCGCCTCCCCTGACACCACGATATGCCGCACCGGACGCGAAAACTCGCGCCTCGGTTTCGGTGCGACCGCCACCGGCAGCGAGCGACGAATCGCGCGGACCCCACCCATGCAACATGCCACCGGTTGACACGGTGCCCACCGAACCGGTAGACTGAATCGACAATTCGGAAAACGACGGCGGGCGGAACAACCCGGAAGCCGGTGCGAATCCGGCGCGGCCCCGCCACTGTGTGAGGCCCGGCGCGAGCCGGAAGACGCCAGTTCGATGCGCCACTGGGACCCAAAGTGGGATTCTGGGAAGGCGAGCTGAGCGGCCTCGAGCCAGGAGACCTGTTCCGCCCCGTACGCCACGGCACTCTTCCAGGGTAAGACGTGCGGGCTTTCTTATTGCTGCCAGACAGAGCGAGACGGCGTCACGATTCCAAAGCACGCAAGGGCGCTCGGCGGATTCGTGCATCGTCCTATCTCTGCGCGGCCGCGATCCGACGACTGGGCCCACCGCTACTGCTTGCCGTATTCGCTCTCTCGCTGCCCAGACCCGTTCTCGCCCAATACCCCGGTGAGCTGACCGGTCGAGTAACGGATGCGATCACTGGGGAGGCGATTCCGACCGTCCTGATCGAGGTCATAGGAGCCGGGCTGATGACGGTCAGCGACGGTCGCGGTGGTTACTACCTGCGAGGCCTGGAACCGGGCCGTCATTCGGTTCGCTTCAGCCGGCTTGGCTACGAGACGGCGGAGCGCGAAGTCGAGAT
>JASFMO010000352.1:0-4289 GCA_050117535.1 Gemmatimonadales bacterium
CCCGCGACCTCGAGCTTGGGAAGCTCGCGCTCTGCCAACTGAGCTACGCCCGCAAATAACGATTCCACCGCGGCTATCAATACTGTCTGGCCGCCGTCGGAATGACAAGACCCGCCGGGCCGGTCGCCGCGCTCCACGACGCTCGTGCCGACATACCGACGCGGCGTCGAACGTCAGAGGTGCCGGCAGGAATCGAACCTGCGTAAGAGGCTTTGCAGGCCTCCGCCTAGCCACTCGGCCACGGCACCAGGCTCCCCGCTCGATCCCGGGGAGCCGGAATGTATGTGCGGCTTCCGCGCCGTCAACGGGACCCCTCACCCTCCACGAGCCCCAAGGGTATCGCATGCCGGCCGAAGTTCTGCCGCGCCGCCTCCGAGACCACGACCTCCAGCTCGAGATCGGCGCCCTGAGCCACGCCCGGTACGCCCACCGAGCCCTCGAACATGCTGGTCTCACCTGCGAACTCGAGGGACGCTTCCGAGACGACCCGGCCGTCCGCCCAAAGCCGCGCCACGAACTCCTTGCCATCGGCATCCCAAAGACCGCCCGGCTCGATCGGGCAGCCGCACATCATGCGGACGCGCGCCGTCACCTGCACGGCCGAGCCCACCGGCGTCAGCGGCTCGGGAGACAGAATCTCAACGATGAAGCCGTGCAGCTCGAGGACGATGCCATCGCCCTCGATGTGACGTCCAGGAACGAGCAGCAGTTGCTTGGTCGCCGAATGGATCGCCTGCGGGTAACCCAGCGGGCCGAGCGCCGAGATGTTGACCAGGGTCGGCTCGCTCAGCCTCAGCTCGGCCAGGAAACCGGCCGTGCTCCCGGTGTCAAAGACCCCCGTCCCACGCGGCTGCCGCGACATGATCCGGTCCGTGTCGCCGGTGCCGCCTTCTTGCTTGCCTTCCGCCAGCAAGTCACCGGTGCGGGAATCGACGACACGGACCAGAACGCCACCCACCCCGCTGCCGATGACCTTCGAATCATGCCCGATCACACGGACCATCACGCGCGTGGGCACCGGCTCGGTGCCGCCCCCCACCTGCGCCAGGCCGCTGGATGCGGGACCAATGAACAAGACCGCGATGGGCAGGGTCGTCGCCGCCGCCCGTCCCAAAATTCCGCGTTGCATGACTCTCTTGCGTCGAAGAACTGTCATAGAGAACAACCTCGCTACCAGCGGATCAGCGCACTGCCCCACGTGAAGCCCGACCCAAACGCTGTGATGCAGACGAGGTCACCGCTCTTCACCCGACCTTCGTCTACCGCCTCGTGCAGCGCGATCGGTATGCTGGCCGCTGTCGTATTGCCGTACTTGTGAATGTTGCTGACCACCTTTTCGTCGGGCAGACGCAGCGACTTCTGCACCGCCTGCGTGATTCGCAGGTTCGCCTGATGCGGGATCAACAGGTCGATGTCCTCCACGGTGAGCCCATTGGCGGACAACGCCTCCTTCACAGCCGCGGGCATTTTCACGACCGCGTGCTTGAACACATCCCGGCCTTCCATGTACGGCCTCGTGAGTCCCTTCTCGATGTGCCACGGCTCGAGCCACGGATTGTACCTTGACCCCGGCGCTTCCATCCAGAGCTTCTCCGCATAGCGGCCGTCCGCATGAATGTGAACCGACAGAACGCCCCGGCCCGAATCCTCCCTGGGACCGAGAATCCAGGCCCCGGCACCATCCCCGAATAGGACGGCGGTATCACGCCCGGCCGTCGATTTGTCGAGCCCCGTGGAGTGCACCTCCGTCCCCACCAGTAAGACCCGGTTGTATGTTCCGGTCCGAATCCAAGCATCCGCGATCGACAGACCGTAGACAAATCCCGTGCACTGGTTCCGAACGTCGAGACAGGGGACATCCCTGATCCCCAGCTTGCGCTGCAGGAAGACACCCGAGCCCGGGAAATACGCATCGGGGCTCAGCGTGGCCAAGATGAGGCAGTCGAGCTCCGCCGCTTCCAGGCCCGCGCGCTCCAGCGCAGCCTCCGCGGCCCGCTGTGCCAGATCCGAAGCGTCGACGCCGTTCTCCACCCAGCGCCGTTCGACGATACCCGACCGTTGCTGGATCCATTCGTCGCTGGTCTCCATCATCTGCGTCAGGTCTTTGTTGGTTATCACACGTTCCGGTACATAGAAGCCGGTGGATAGTAGCTCGGTTCGTAACATGACTTACACTGTAGGGGGTTCTCGTTGCTCGCTGACTCGCGATCTTCGCGACAATGTGATAATCTATCGCGATCCGAACGTCTGACGATAGGGGAGGGACGACCGTTTGGCGAAGCGGAAGAAGGCCTCGACGCCCAAGGGATCGGGTCCCGGCTCGCGCGGCAGACGCGGGCCGGTGAAGAAAAGCGCCGCCGCCCGGACGACCGGGCCGGCGAAGAAGAGTGCCACCGCCCGAACGAGCGGGCCGGCGAAGAAGAGCGCCACCGCGCGAACGAGCGGGCCGGTCAAGAAGGGCACGGCCGCCAAGCAGGCTTCTCGCCCGAAGACTTCGGGCGCAGCCAAGAAGAGCCGTGTCAGGAAGGCGGCCGCGGTCCGCGAAGCCCGCCCCGTAGGAGCGGCCCGCGCTGCACCCAGCCGCAAGACGGCCGCGGCCCCGGCCGCCAGGCCAGCCGTGCCGAGCGCCGCGCGCAGAGAACAGTCTCTGATCCGCGAGGTCCAGGACGCTGTGGATGATGCCCGGGCGTGGCTGGACCAGCGGGGCGACTACTACACTTTTCTCAGCCGCAGCGACACGCTGAGAGGGGCGCCGGAGCTTGGCCGCCACCTGCGAGGGGATCTCCTGGCCAAGCAACGGGACGGAAGCTGGGGAGAGGGCAGTCTGGCCTCGACGGCCGAGGCGATTTGGCTGTTGCTCGACTTGGGCACAACCGCCGAATTCCCGGCACTGGCCCGCGGCCTGGACTGGCTGTTCAGGCAGCTGGACGCCGAGGGGTCGTACGCCTCGGGCTGCACACCGGCACGACACGAGCACAAGACCTGTGAGCATTTCCTGAACGGGTTCTTCAGCCCCGGCCAGCCGAACAAGCCGTTCGAAATCAGTCTCACGAATGGACAGAGCGTGACGTCAGAGGCCGCGGCCCGGCTCGTCGTCTCGGAGCGCGCGCTGCGCTCGACCCTGCGAGCCAACCGGCGCGATCCGCGATCAGCGGCACCCCTCGCGGGGTTGACGAGCTTGCCGCTCTATGACGACTACGGAGCCGCTTTCACGCCCGCGGCGCTCGTCGGAGCGCTGCAGGCGTTGGCCTGGAGCGCTGGCGAGGATTCGGGCAAGCTCGAGGCGGGACTCCTGACTCTGGCCGCGGCGCAGCAGAAGGATGGCGCCTGGCCCAACGTGGAGTTCTTCTTCGTCTTGGAGGCACTGCTCGAGACGCGGCACCCGCTCGCCAGCGCGATGCTCAAGCGCGCGGTACCCAAGCTGCTCGAGGCCCGACAGAAGAACGGGACATGGGGGCGTCGGCAAATGGCGCCGCAAACCTGGATAGCCGTGCAGGTCCTCGAGCGGGCGATCTTACAGGAGAGTGCAGGCAGACAGGGATCGATGTGAGGGTTGCGACATCATCGTCCCCTCGAGGCCAGCGCGACCGCGCGCGAGGGGGGTGTTGTACCCTTGACGCCCACCGTAGCTAAACGTAGTCTCACCCCCGACCCCACTGGGCTACGTCGTCATTCAGGATCCGGAGGAAATGCGCACCCGTCGGAGAGTTCTCGCCACAGTCCTGCCCGGCGTTGCTGGAGTCGTTCTCGCGGCCTATGCCTTTCAAGCGAGCTCCGCTCCGCCCGGTCGCGCCAGCGCGGCCGTACAACAAGGCGCCCAATTCTCGCTGGACCCGGACACTCTGGTGGGTTGGTACGAAGGACCGGCACAGCCGATCTTCTTCAGTCATCGCCGTCATGCCGGGGTCTACGAGATCGAGTGTCTCTACTGCCATAGCAACACCGACAAATCGCAGGTCGCACCCATGCCTTCCGTAGACCTGTGTCTCGGTTGTCACCGGGTGGTCAAGGCGGCAAGCACCGAGATACAAAGACTGCGCGGCTATCAGCAGAACAGCGAACCCATCCCATGGGAGCGGATCTACAAGCTGGCCGACTTCGCTCAGTTCAACCACGCGCGTCACATTCGGGCGGAAGTGGACTGCGAAGAGTGTCACGGAAAGGTCGAAGAGACGGACGTGCTTTACCAGTGGGCGCCGCTGACGATGGGGTGGTGCCTGGAATGTCATCGCGAGCCGGCGGATGACGAAACGAAGCTCGCCGCGGCGGCACGCAACGCCGAGGAGTTT
>JASFMO010000353.1:0-4281 GCA_050117535.1 Gemmatimonadales bacterium
GCGTTGCGGCAACGCGTATTGGGGTCGGACGACCCGGCCGTGGCCAACGCCATGCTGCACCTCGGAGACCTGTTGCGCGAGCACAAGGGAGCAGCTGAAGAAGCAGAGGTCCTCTACCAAGCGGCTCTGGCTATTCAGCGACAGGCGCTTGGCGACGATCACCTGGCACTGGTACACACGCTCGGCAGCTTGGCGACGCTTTTCGCGGAGCGCGGCGACTTCGCGGCGGCCGAGTCTCTTCGACACGAGGTACTGGCGCTGCAAACGAAGGTGTTGGGAACAGAGCACCCTGCGGTGGCCGGAACCCTCGGCGCCCTGGGTGACCTGATGTTGGAGCACGGTCGCTACGACGAGGCCGAAGCGCTCATCGAGCGGTCGCTGGCCGTCTACCGGAGGACGCTCGGTGACCAGCACTACGCCGTCGCCAGCGGCCTTGGTCAACTCGGGAAGCTGGCCATGCTGCGGGGTGACTTCGAGACCGCCGAGCGCCTCTACCGTGACGTGCTGGCCCGACGACTCCGCGCTGTCGGGCCCGCGCACTCGCTCGTCGCTCTGGACCAGGCCCGGCTAGCCGAGTTGCTGACGTTACGCGGACAATACGAGGAAGCCGAGAGATTGCTCGAGCAGTCGCTGACCAACCTTCGCTCCGATCACACCGACACGCACGTGAACGTGCGACGCGTCTTCGGCGCCCTGGCCGAACTGTACGATTCCTGGGGCAAAACCCGGGAGGCAGAGCGCTACCACCGGCTCGCCCGCGGTCCCTCCCAGCGTTAGAGCGAGTCGGCCCGATGCGGCATCAGCCCCGACACTACTTGCTGACCCCAGTGGGCTCGGCCGGCGACGTGCATCCCTTCCTGGGCATCGGCCGCGAACTGCGAAGACGCGGCCAGCGCGTAACACTGCTCGCCGCCGAGCCGTTCCGCGATTCGGCCCAGCGAGCCGACCTCGATTTCGTGGCGTGTTGGTCCAACGAATACGTCGACGCGGTCATCCAGGATCCCGATCTCTGGCACCCGCGCCGGGGGCTGAAGGTGATCATGGGCGCGGTGGCCGCCAGCTTGCGGGACACCTACGGGGCCCTGTCAAGACTGTACGAACCCGGACGCACCGTACTGGTCGGCCACACGCTGTCTTTCGCAACGCGTTCATTCGAGGAGAAATACGAGGTTCCGGCCGCGACTCTGCACCTGGCGCCTGGCTTGCTGCGCTCGCTGCGGCGACTGCCCGCTGTCGCGCCGGGCCGCGATATCTCGGGACTGCCGCGCCCCTTGAAGCGAGCCTTCTGGTGGCTCGGCGACCGGATCTTCATCGATCCGCACATCCTGCCGGCCCTGAACGCATGGCGCGGCGAACTCGGCCTGCGGCCGGTCAGGCGTCCCTTCCAGTCCTGGCTCCATTCGCCGCGCGCCACGCTGGGGCTCTTCCCCGAGTGGTTCGGGCTGCCGCAGCCCGACTGGCCACCGCAGGTCCGTCTGACTGGCTTCCCGCTGTTCGATGACGACGGTGCGGAATCTCTATCGCCCGCGCTGGAGAGATTTCTCGCCTCCGGTGCTCCGCCCATCGTCTTCACACCCGGCTCGGCCAACCGGCAGGCACCGCATTTCTTCCAGGCAGCCATCGCAGCCACCGCCTGCCTCGACCGGCGAGCCATTCTGCTGACGCGCTTCGCGGAACAGCTGCCACATCGACTTCCCGACTCTGTCCTGCACGTCGATTGGGTCTCGCTGTCGCGCCTCTTGCCTGCGTGCGCCGGCATCGTACACCACGGAGGCATCGGGACCTGCGCTCAGGGTCTGGCGGCCGGCGTGCCTCAGTTGTTGATGCCGATGGGATTCGATCAGCCCGACAACGCCGTTCGGCTTCGGCGTCTGGGCGTCGGCGATCTGCTGCCGCCCGAGCGGTTCACGGCACGTCGGCTCGCGAGGAAGTTGGCGGCGCTCATCGAGAGGCCGTCCGTCACCGCCCGCTGCCGCCAATTGCGAGGAGAGGCCGGCAGCTACGACGGAATCCGCCAAACGTGCGAGCTCCTGGAGTCGTTGCGCTGACGCCCCGCCCCGAGCCGCCGTCCCGGCGTCTTTGACGCGACATTCGACATTCGCAATCGGATATTCGACATTCGATTTCGAATCGCCAGACAGCACTGGAATTCTCACGCCGTCCGTGCATATTTCCTGCCTGTGAATGACCTCGTGCAACGCCTCGACCGCGGCCTGGCCGGCCGCTATGCCATCGAACGCCAGCTTGGACAAGGCGGCATGGCGATCGTGTACCTCGCACACGATCTGCGCCACGACCGCCGCGTCGCCCTCAAGGTTCTGCGACCCGAGCTGGCTTCCGACATCGGCCCGGACCGTTTTCTACGCGAAATCAAGCTGGCCGCCGGACTCACCCACCCTCACATCTTGCCGCTCTACGACTCCGGTGAAACCGAAGGGCTTCTCTTCTATGTGATGCCAAACATGGAGGGCGAGTCGCTACGGGAGTACCTCGACACGAAGGGACAGCTGCCGTTGGACGAGGCGCTGAGGATTGCTCGGGAAGTGGCCTCGGCGCTCGATTACGCACACCGCAACAGCGTGGTCCATCGGGACATCAAGCCCGAGAACATCTTGTTGCACGACGGCTCGGCGATGGTAGCCGATTTTGGAATCGGTAAGGCGCTCTCCGAAGTAGAGGCCGAGATCACACAGACCGGTATGATGTTGGGCACGCCGACGTACATCAGCCCCGAGCAGGCGGCGGGCGAGCCCGACGTCGACGGCCGAAGCGACCTCTACAGCTTGGGTTGCGTACTGTATGAGATGCTCGCTGGCGAACCGCCATTCACCGGCCCCAACGCGCAGGCGATCATCACCAAGCGATTCGTCTCGCCGATACCAAAACTGCGCGCGACACGCGACGTGCCAGAGGCGGTCGACGAGGTGACGACTCGCGCCCTCGCACGCACTCCCGTCGACCGGTTCCCCTCGGCGGCGGAGTTCGCCGAGACGCTACTGACGATTCAGACGGTAGGCGCGACACCGCCCGGCGGCTTGGCCACCGTCACAAAGGCAGCCCCGCCGAAACAATCGATCGCTGTCGTGCCGCTGGCCAACATGAGCGCCGATCCCGAGAACGAGTACTTCAGCGATGGGATGACCGAGGAGGTGATCAACGCGCTGGCCAAGCTCCCGGGAGTCCAGGTCGCGTCCCGAACCTCGTGCTTCGCTTTCAAGGGAAAGGACGTCGACGTTCGCCAGGTCGGCGAGAAGCTGGGCGTGGCCCATGTGCTCGAGGGGAGTGTACGCAAAGTCGGCAACCGGATTCGGCTGACGGCGCAGCTGATCGACGTGGCCAACGGCTATCACCTCTGGTCCGAGACGTACGATCGACAGCTCGAGGACGTGTTCGCGATTCAGGACGAAATCTCGCGGGCCATCGTCGATGCCTTGAAGGTTCGTCTCGTCGGCGAAGGCGAGCAGATCGTCGCGCCCGCCACCGAGAATATCCAGGCCTATAACCTGTACCTCAAAGGGCGCTTCTTCTATCACAAGTACTCCGAGTCGGAGTACTTCAGAAAGGCGCTCGAATTTTTCCAGCAGGCGCTGAACAGGGACCCCGATTTCGCGCGCGCCTACTCCGGCATCTCCGACGTCTGGACGGCACTCGCCGACGACTGGGTCGCCCCCGGCGAAGCCTACCCCAAGGCCGAGGAAACGGCGAAGCGGGCTCTCGAACTCGAGCCGACGCTGGCCGAAGCCTTCGCCGCATTAGGGAAGGTCCGTGGCTGGTATGAGTGGGATTTCGCCGCCGCCGAGCGCGACTTGCGACAAGCGGTGAGGCTCAACCCCAACTACGCCGAGGCTCACTTCGCGCTGGGCAGCGTGCTCCCCTCCATCGGGCAACTCGACGAAGCCATCGAAGTGCTGCGCAAGGCGCTGGTGCTCGACCCGTTAGCGCCGCATCATGGCCGCTGGCTCGCTCGCATGCTGCTTTATCGAGGGGACTACGACGCCGCCATCCAGCAGAGCCAGAGGACGCTCGAGATCGATCCGACCTACTTTCAGTCGCACCTCGACATCGGCTCGGCCTACCTCGGGCAAGGGCAGGCGGCCGAAGCGCTCGAGTGGTACCGCAAGAGTCAGTCGATGTCCTCTTCCGTGCGCTCCTACGACAGCTACATCGTTCGCGCTCTGGCGGCGATGGGTGAACAGGAGGAAGCGCAGGCGATCATGGAGCGCCTGGAGGAGGAAGCACAGCAGAGCTACGTCAGGGCCGAGATCATGGCGATGGGCTACG